>JAJRSR010000162.1 GCA_024278695.1 Planctomycetota bacterium
ACAGCTTCCCCGATGTACTTGCTCAGCGGCCTGAAGATGCGGTTGTTTTGCGACTGCTCGATGTAGTGGGCGCACCACCCGGTGATACGACTGCACACGAACAGCGGTGTATACAGATCGAGCGGTAGGTCCATCAGGTAGTACGTCAGCCCGCACGGGTAGTCCACGTTCGGGTAGATCGGACGGTCTTTGTTGACGATCGGGTCTTTGATCGCGTCGTAGATCGCGACGAGGTCCTGCTTGCCCTTAATGTCCGCGAGTTTGCGCATCTCGCGTTCGAGAATCTTGGCCCGGTGGTCACCGTTTTTATACACGCGGTGGCCAAAGCCCATCACCTTTTCCTTGCGGGCCAGCGCGTCTTGTACCCATGCGCTGGCTTCTTCGGCGTTTTTGAACTGGCGGATCAGCTCCATCGCCGCCTCATTCGCGCCGCCGTGGAGTGGCCCCTTGAGCGCGCCGATCGCGCCGGTGACGGACGATACCATGTCGGACGTCGTGGAGCCGATTACCCGCGTCGTAAACGTGGATGCGTTGAAATCATGCTCCGCATAGAGTACCAGCGTAAGATCGAGCAAACGGGCCGACGTCTCATCGGGCTCCGTACCATGGCACATGTAAAGAATCTGTTCCGCGTGAGACAAGCCGTCCTTCGGCGCGACCGGCTCCTTGCCGTTGACCAGCCGATACCGGGCGGCCAGCACGTCCGACGTGACAGCCATCAGCCAGATGGCACGCCGCCGTTGGGCGTCATCGTCGTCACCCTTGACGGGGTCAAAGTGACCGGCGATAGAGACGCCCGTGCGTAACACGTCCATCATGGGCGCGTCGGCCGGGATGCTGCGGATCGCCTCGATAACCGGCTGCGGCAACCCATGAAAACCATGCAACATGTCCCGCAGGGTGGCAAGCTGGGCGTCGTCGGGTAGTTCACCGTAAAGCAGCAGGTGGGCCACCTCGCCGAAGACTACGTTTTCTGCGAGGTCCGCAATCGTGTAACCACGGTACAGCAGTTGCCCCTGGTCCACACAGCAGATGTCAGTCTCGCCGGCGATCACGCCGGCCAGCCCTGGGCTAAATGTTTCAGTTGTCATCGCAGTTTCTCCAAGGTGTTTCTTTTGAACTAGTGAATCATCAGTTCCGTGCGGCCGCTGGTCTGCCAGCGCTATTTGCCGGGCACGTTTACGTCATAATCGAGCAGATCGTACAACTCCGCACGCGTCTGCATATCATCCACGAGCGATCGCTGAGATCGCTCCGACTTTATTGTGTTCAGGGCCCGTTCCGTGGCCTTCATGACGTACCGTTGCAGCGTGACCGGATAAATCACGATGTTATACCCCATATCTCCAAACTCATCGGCCGACAGGTAGGGTGTCTTGCCGAACTCCGTCATGTTCGCCAGCAAGATCGTATCCACATCTGTCGCAAAACGTGCAAATTCGTCCTGAGTTTGCAGCGCCTCCGGGAAAATACCGTCAGCCCCGGCTTTGAGATACGCGTGAGCCAGCTCGACGGCCGCGTCATAGCCGTCCACGCTGCGGGCATCGGTCCGGGCCAGAAGCACGAAATCTTTCGATTGTTTCGCCCCGGCTGCCGCGGCAATCTTCTCACACATCTCCTGGGTGGAGATGAGCTGTTTGCCGTCCAGATGCCCGCACCGCTTGGGGAACACCTGGTCCTCAATATGAACCGCAGAGACTCCGGCGTGCTCAAACTCGGTAATCGTGCGGGCCATATTCAGCGGACCCTCGCCAAAACCGGTATCTGCATCCATCAGAATCGGCAATAAGCTAGCCTTCGCTACGTGCCCGGCATGGTCACGGGCCTCCGTCAGCGTCATCAGCCCCACATCAGGAACGCCGCCAACAGAATTGGCCAGCACAGCCCCTGAGAGGTACATCGCGTCGAACCCGCTCCGCTCGATCAGCTTGGCGGATAGCGCGTTGTACGCACCGGGCATCATAACCACGCCCTGTGAGATTAACTCGCGAAGCCGCTTAGATCGCTCAGCCGATGACACCATAAAACCACCTACCCCCGCCGGTTGTGCAGTTGCACCCTACAGGCCATCATGCGCCAAATCACACATTTTGGCAAGTTTTCAGCGTTGGAATCGTGACGGTAAACAAAGGGATAGTCTACCCGACCCGGCTACTGGCTAAGCCCGAGCGATTCGTCGTCGACGGGGTGGGTGAGGGCGACGCGATCGCCGTAACGGATGATCCCGGCTGGACGATTGATCGAAGCCAGCGTTTCGAGCAGCGTCCGGTCGTCGATCCGTTTTATGAGACGCAAGGGTGCCGCCCGGTAGCGGTCGAGGATGGCGGGGTCCGTTTGGACCCGCTGTGTGATGCACGCCGGGGTTGTCGCTGCGGGTGGCGTCACGGTCGGTGGGAGGTCGGGCGAGGGGCTTGGCATGGTCAGCACCATTCGGTCGGAAGTCCCTGCGTCGCCCGGCGGTACCGGAATCAAGTTGACCGCGATTCCGATCAGCGCTACCCCGCTCGCGGCCGCCACAAGAGCGCGGCGCGTTTGCCGGTTGCGGTGCGTACGATCGACCACTTGCACTAGCTCACCGAGCATGGCGTCGCGACGCTTCTCTCCGGCCGCACTTAGTCGCTCTTCGGGTGTACTATTCATCGTGCGTCTCCTTGGCGCGGTGCCGCAGCAATCCGACCAATCGACCAAGCCGTCCATCGACAGCGCCCGGCTTGAGTCCGAGGGACTTGCCGATGCGTTGCAGTGTCCAGCCGAGCCGGTAACGCATGACCAGCAACCGCACTTGTGGTTCATCCAGCGTCATGAGTTCGCGTTCGAGCCAGGCTAGGTTATCCGCGTCATTCGTGTCGGGATCGTTGCCGGTTTGATGGGCGTCCACGGCCGCCCGTTCCCGGCGGAGCCGTCGCGCGTCCTTGCGAAGCTGATCGTAGGCGCAGGTCCGAACGACCACACGCAGCCAATTGCGAAGCCGCGCTTCGTCATCCATAGGCCTCATAGACTTAATCACTCGGATCATCGCATCCTGCACGACGTCGAGACAAAACGCCTCGTCTTTTCCCGTAACCCGTTTGGCTTCGACGTACATCTCCTGGAACCAATCTCGAAATAACCGTGTAAACGCTTCGGCATCACCC
>JAJRSR010000163.1 GCA_024278695.1 Planctomycetota bacterium
AGAACCTGCGGCTTCACTGCGTACCAGCTATCAACCTCTTCGAGCACGCGGCCGAGCCGCTGCGTCTCGAACATGAACGCACGACCTATCCGATCAGGCCTGACCGGGCTGGCGTCAGCGACGCGCGGCACCTCGAAGTCTACGCCGTGGATCAAGTGGTTGGTTTGACGCGTTCCGGAACGCTGGAACAGCGTGCGTATGAGCCTTTTTATTCCTTCCGGCATTCGGCCTCATCTGATCCCCAAGGGACTGCGTACTACCAAACGCATCTCGATCCGAGCCTTTACGGTGAAGGCCGCGGGGGGGGGACGGACACCAGGATATCACTCATTCCCGGTTCACCGGACGTGGGACTTCCGGAAGACGAGACGATCTCGATCGAATTGACCTGCACCAATCGGCACTTGCCAAGTGCGCTTCGCGCCGGTGATATTTCTCAGCCGACGGATTCTTCTCCGGTGGGCGTCAAGTTTCAAAACCTTTCGAGACCTACGGCTACGATTCCGCCCCCACTGGGGCGCGGGCTGCATTGGCGGCTGTTGTCGCATTTGTCGCTCAATTATGTGTCTCTGGCTAATGCGAATCACCTTAAGGCTCTGCTAAGTGTTTACGAGTTTCAGGCAGAGCATGACGCCCAAAAGGCCATTGCGCAGCGCAAGCTCTTAGACGGTATTGTTTCGATGACCACTTCCTATCAGAATCGGCTGTTTCGCGGTTCCACCGTTCGCGGCACATTGCTTGAGGTTGAACTCAACGTAGACCATTTCGCAGGAGAGGGTGACGCGTATATTTTCTCCTCGATCCTGGATCGTTTCTTCGGGCTTTATGCCACGGTCAACGCCTGTTCACAATTGAAAGTTCGGTTCACGCGTTCGGGGCATTTGTATGAATTTCCCGTAAGGTGGGGTGAGCAGCTTACGCCTGCCGGACCGCGACTGGGAAGGTAGGCGGTGATGGGGATTGATTCACGTAATAGCTGGCAAGACCCGAGCGGCGTGGGCGATCGACTGGCGTCGGAAGGGTATCGGTTCGATTTTCTTCAGGCGGTTTGGCTTCTGGAGCGATACGGCGATTCCGGGACCAAGGTGGGTGAGCGCGGTCCGGTAGCTGATGAACGGATCAGCTTTCGGCCCGATGTTTCGATGGGGTTCCCCTCGACCGAGATCAAGGGCATTTTCCGGCGTGAGACGCCGGAGGGCGTGACCTCGTACCTGTTCGATCAGACTTTCATGGGCCTCTACGGCGTGAGTTCGCCCCTCCCGCTGCATTATGCTGTGGACGTTATTCGGGCAGTGGAGTCCGCAGACGTCTCGGACGAAGGCAGCGGGCGCTTTCGCTCGGGTGACAAGCGTGATGCATCGGTAGCTGATGCGGCCGTATCCGGGCGAGCGCCGGTTCGCGATTTTATTGACATCCTGAACCACCGGCTCGTATCGCTCTTTTACAGGAGTTGGCTGAAGTATCGGTTTGAGCGTACCTTCCAACTGGAAGGGCGCGATTCAATCACGAATTACCTTGCGTTGCTTATCGGTTGCCCGCCCACGCATAACCGTCAGACGCTGGGCATCGACCCGCTACGGCTTATCCGCTACGCTGGCGTTCTGACGCAGCGGCCACGGTCGGCGACGACGCTTGAGGGTGTTCTGCAAGACTATTGGCAAGGCCTGGGTTGTCACTCGCAGCAGTGCGTTGGGCGTTGGGTTTTGATTGAGGAATCAGATCAAAACCGTCTGGGCCGCCAGAACACGACGCTCGGCGAAGATGTTTGTTTAGGCTCTCAGGTATACGACCTTTGTGGTTCCTTTATCCTAACGGTTGGCCCGATGGATTGGGAAACCTACTTGGCTTTCCTGCCCGACGAGACGAATTTCGATGAAACCAAGCGGCTGACGATGCTCTACTGCACGGACCCTCTCGATTTTTCCTTCGAGTTCGTTCTGAAGGAGAAGGAAGTGCCGCAAATGCGCGTTGATTCGTCTCCGCAGTCGGCTCGGCTGGGGTATACGAGTTGGCTTCGTACGGATGAGGTATCGGAGACTTCGGTTGTTTTTGACGTGGCGCAGCATTGTTAGCGTCGCCGACCGGTTGACCAAAGCCGGTTGAATTGGTGGCATGATAAACCCCGGCCATGAAGATTTGGGGCGAAGTAAGACTAAAGGGAAAGGCTGACTCACTATGGCGCAATCCTCCAGGGCAGATGATCTCCGGGCGTTGCTTGGTCGTTTCGACGCGTCCGTGCTTCGGTCTTTTCAGGGCGCAACGTCGTTGTGCCAATCGCGGGGGCACTTTGAGGTTCTGCCGGAGCATTTTTTGCTTCGCATGTTGGATGATACGTCGGGTGATGTGACTGCCATTCTCGACACGTTCAACGTGGATCGTGGCCAGATCAGGCGGTCGTTGCAGCAGATTCTAGGTGAATTGCCCGCAGGCCACCGCGGTAAGCCGGCGCTTTCACCTAAACTCGTTGAGATTTTCCAGTCCGCTGCGGTGTTCGCAGACGAAGCCGGCATGGTTCAGATCCGCTCGGGTCTCTTGATCCTGGCGATCGTGGCAAACCCGACGCACACTCGAGTGGGTGAGTACACGCCGGAGTTGCAGCGGATTGACGTGGATCAGTTACGAGACAATTTTTTTGACATTGTTAGTGGCTCGCCCGGCGGAGGCAGCGAAGACTCTGGCGGTGCTCCTGGTTCGGGCGCATCGCCCGGTGAGGGTGGCGCTTTGGCCCAGTTCACTGTGGATGTCACGGCCAAGGCGGCGGCTGGCGGGATTGATCCGGTGTTCGGTCGCGATCAGGAAATCCGCCTGATGATCGACATCTTCGCCCGGCGGCGCAAGAACAACCCGATTCTCGTCGGCGAGCCGGGCACGGGAAAGACCGCCATCGTCGAGGGGCTGGCGCTGAGGATCGTCAAGGATGACGTACCGCCAAGTCTCAAGGGTGTGCGGCTGATCTCACTCGATCTGGGACTCCTCCAGGCCGGAGCGAATGTGAAGGGCGAGTTCGAGAACCGTCTCAAGAACGTCATCAAAGAAATCAAGGCCAGCGAAGACCCCATCATTACGTTTATCGATGAGGCCCACACACTCATCGGCGCCGGTGGTGCGGCCGGTAGTGGTGACGCCGCCAACTTACTCAAGCCAGCGCTGGCCAGGGGCGAGCTGCGCACCGTGGCCGCTACGACATGGGCGGAATACAAGAAGTATTTCGAAAAAGACGCTGCCCTCGAACGCCGTTTCCAGCTTGTGCGTTGCGACGAGCCGTCCACCGAAAACGCGATTGTCATGCTCCGCGGACTCAAGAGCAAGTATGAAAAGCACCACAAAGTGGTGGTTCTCGATGAAGCGGTATCCGCTGCTGTGGAGATATCAAACCGGTACATCAGTGGTCGGTTTTTGCCCGACAAGGCGGTTGACTTGCTAGACACAGCGGCTGCTCGCGTGGGTACGGGTTTATCGACCAAGCCCGGAGTGCTTGAAGATGTCGATCGGCGTTTGGGGCACCTCGACACCGCAGTGATTGCCATCCGACGCGACGAGGCCAGCGGGCTCGTGGCAGACGCGGATGTGCTCCGGGAAATGGAAGAGACCAGAGTCTCGCTGCTGGAGGAACGCAAGGCAATCGAGGATCGGTGGAAAGCGGAGCTGGAAGCCGTCAACCGGGTGATCGAGTTGCGATCGAAACTCAACGCCTATGTTGAAGAAGAGACCGAGGAAAGCGAAGGCGATGCGTCGTCCAAGGAAGACGCCAAAGAGAAGGCGGATGATTCCGGCGTTCGCAAGGAGGTCCGCGAGGCCATGAAAGCCTTGGCGGATCTACAAGGCGAGAGCCCGCTGTTGCATGCCCACGTGGACGCTGCTGCTGTGGCGGCTGTCGTGGCCGATTGGACCGGCATCCCTGTGGGTAGCATGGTCAAGAATGATATTGATGCCACCCTCAAGTTGGAGCAGACGCTCGGCAATCGGGTGGTGGGACAGGACCACGCACTTTCGATTATCGCTCAGAAACTGAGAACGTCCAAAGCTGGTATTGGTAACCCAAGTCAGCCGATGGGCGTCTTTTTCTGCGTGGGACCATCCGGTGTTGGTAAGACCGAGGTTTCATTGGCCGTCGCGGATATTCTGTTCGGCGGTGAGCGATTCTTGACGACGATCAACATGTCCGAGTTTATGGAGGCGCACACCGTTTCCCAACTCAAGGGCTCTCCGCCGGGTTACATCGGCTATGGTGAAGGCGGCGTGTTGACCGAGGCCGTGCGTCAACACCCCTATTCGGTCGTGCTGTTAGATGAGGTGGAAAAAGCCCATCCGGACGTGATGAACTTATTCTACCAGGTGTTCGACAAGGGGACTTTGGCAGACGGAGAGGGTCGGATCATCGACTTCAAGAACACTGTCATCATGCTCACGAGCAACTTGGGTACTGATGCCATTCAAAACTATTGCGAGAACGAAGAAGAGATCGACACGGATGAGCTGATCGAAACCGTGTATCCACATCTTCGCGATCACTTCAAACCCGCGCTGGTCGCTCGGATGACGGTGATTCCGTTCTTGACATTGGAGAAAGACGTTCTCATGTCCATCGCAAAAATGAAAACGGCGAAGGTGGCGCGCCGTTTGTTGGACGTTCACAAAATCAAACTTGAAGTGGCCGATGGCGTTTACGAAGCCATGGCCGATCGGTGCCATCAGGTCGATTTGGGAGCTCGCCAAGTCGATCACCTTCTGGATAAGTCGGTCCTACCTGAGCTATCTCGGCAGTTGTTGGAGCGGATGAGCGAAGACAAAGAATCTTCCACGATTACCATGAGTCTGGGCGGTTCGGGTGAGTTTGAATACGCCTTCGCGTAGAATGGCTTTGAAGGTGTCGGTACGTTCTTTCGGTTGATAGGATCTGCGGGGAGTCGCGCAATATGGCACTGCAAAAAGAGGAGACTGCGGCAGCGATCGCGTTCAGGCTCGTGGGTAGCGAGTTCGGAGAGTTCGAGGTGAGCCGGTACCGCGGGCGAGAAGGCCTGTGCCAACTGTTCCGCTTTGAAATGGAGTTGGTGTGTGACGCGGAGGAGGTCCCGCTCGACTACGTTGTGGGGAAGCGAGCCAGCCTCCGCATCGCTAGCGCGACCGGCAAACGCTGGTTTAATGGAATCATCAGCAGCTTTGAAGCGGTTTCAACTCTCGACGGGCGAACGTTCTTGAAGGCCGTGCTCGTACCTTATCTGTGGCGGCTCACACATCGTTATGACTCGAGGATTTTTCAGGAACTAACGACACTTGAGATCATTCAGACCGTGTTGACTGAGGCGGGGATCACCTCCGCGGATGTTGACACCAGGGATGTCAAGGTAGAGCGTTCCAAACGTGAATACTGCGTCCAATACCGTGAGACTGATTACAATTTCATCTGCCGGCTCATGGAGGAAGACGGGATCCGTTGGTACTTAGAGCATGACGAAGATGCTCACGTTCTCATACTATCCGACACCGAAACCTATCTTGAAGCAGATGGCCTCACGAAGAAATTGCCGTTCAAAACTCAGAGCGGCTTGAGCGCTGACGCAGAGCGGATCCATCACTTCCGACTCGGTCAATCGGTAAGGCCTGGTGCAGTGGTTCTCGACGACTTCAACTTTGAAAACCCTTCCTTAAAGCTCGAAACCAAGTATGACCTGAAGCGAGATCTCAATCTAACCTTTCGGGATGTACCGGGCGTTTACGGTGCCCAGGTTGCCGGTCGCGACATCGCGAAGATGCGAGCCCAGGAGTTTGAAACGGGGCGTATTCTAGGTGCGGGGCAAACCAACTGTACGCTGCTGTTGCCGGGGAGGACCTTTGAGATGGAAGCCCATTCCAACGAAAAGATGAACCGGAAATACCTCGTGACGGCAGTTGAACATGACGGGCAGCAGCAACTTGGTTACGCCCGTCCGCGCGGAGAACGCGAGGGTGCCATCATCGAGGAGCGCGTGCTGTCTGCCATCAGAAAGGCCCAGGAACATGAGAACCCGGCCATCAGGGAACTGGCCGAAGGTTTGGTTCAAATTGTATCAAAGCTTTCCGGAGGAGACGCGGCCGCGAGGCGCACGCTAACCAAGTGGGTTTATCACGCAGGCCAGGTTTCCCGTGACTTGGCGGCCACGTCTGCTGCTGCGGGTGGTAACCCCTTTGATGTGATCGCCATTCCCAATTTGCTTGACGATCTGCTGGATGGATCGACGGTGCAATCAGAAGCCAGCACCTATGATTGCAAGTTTGATTGCATTCCCGACGACGTGGCCTACCGCCCCCCACGAATCACCCCTTGGCCAGTGGTGCGCGGTAGCCAGACCGCTCGTGTCGTAGGCCCAAGCGGAGAGGAGATCCACACCGACGAGTATGGTCGTGTCAAGGTGAAGTTCAACTGGGACCGTTTGGGTGTGTTCGATGACAAGGCTTCCTGTTGGATTCGCGTCGTGCAAGGTATGGCTGGCGGGCAATACGGGATGATGTTCTTACCCCGAATCGGCCAAGAGGTTGTTGTCGATTTCCTCGAAGGCAATCCCGATAAGCCGATTGTCATCGGGCGGGTTTACAACGCCGACCACATGCCGCCCTATCCGCTGCCGGATGAAAAGACGAAGAGTGTCATCAAAACACACAGTTCGAAGGGCGGCGGCGGGACTAATGAGATTCGCTTTGATGACCTCGCGGGTGAAGAGCAGTTGATGATTAGTGCGCAGAAGGATTTGCACATGCGCATCGGCAACCAGGAGCGGCGAGACGTCAATGAAAACCAGTACCTGACGGTGCTGGGGGAGCAGCGAGAAGATATTGGCGAGCACCGCTCTGTCAAAGTGGGTGCCAAAGATGCACTCGAGGTTGGGGATGTTCAAGCCGTCGTAGTTACCGGGGACGTTTTTCATGACTTCAAGGCCAACCACGACCACAAGGTGGCGTCGGAATACCACATTAAGGCGGACAAAGTCATCGTGGAGGCTTCGGCCATTAGTTTGAAATCTGGCGGCAATTTTGTCCTGATTGATTCGAGTGGTGTGACAATCAAGGGGAGCCAGATCAAACTCAACAGCGGGGGGGCAGCACTATCCAGTTCTATCTCCGGCAGCGCGGCCTCCCCAGCCGAGCCCGAACCATCGGATGAGGTGGTTGCGGGGCAGGATGTTTCCTACTCTGGCGAAACCTTCACCCCGACGCCACCCAAGGAGGAGCCTGCCGAGGGAAGTTGGATTTCGATCGAATTGAAAGATGATGAAGGAAACCCGGTGGCAGGCGAATACTATGAAATCACGACACCAAGCGGTGAGGTTCTTTGGGGGCAGCTCAATGTCAACGGAAAGGCCAAGCGGTTTGTTAAAGAAGAGGGGGACTGCAAGATTACCTTCCCACGCCGTGACGAAGCGGAGTGGAAGCC
>JAJRSR010000164.1 GCA_024278695.1 Planctomycetota bacterium
GTGCAGTGGTTGCCGTATCGGCGAATCGAAGGCACGCACCGTCCGGATGGTATTCTGATCGCGACCGGTGCCAACGTGGCCAAGGTCGCCAGCCTGCATGCGAACATTGTGGATTGCGCGCCGACGCTGTTGGCGCTGCTTGGTATGCGCGTGCCGGATGACATGCAGGGTCGTGTGATTCAGGAACTGTTCGAGACGCCGCTTACGGTTGAGCTGGAGGCCGCGGCCGCAGCGTCTGGCACCGTACAGGGGGACACCGACGACGTCTACAGCCAAGCCGACCTCGATGCGGTTACGGATCGCCTACAGGAACTGGGGTACCTGGAGTAACGCTGGATTTCTTGAGTCTTGTGTGCGGTGGTCGCGGTTCTTGCCGTTCTTGCCAATACCGATCTGAGAGCTTGTCCCAGAAACTAACCTGCATGGTTGCGAGCGTATCGACGTGTTTGCCGTTGACGTACACACCGGGGGTTCCTTTTAGCTCACACTTTTTCGCTTGAGTGGTATCCCCGTCGAACCGCGTCTGGATGTCTGCGGATGACATGGCGTCCTTGAGTGCTTGTGGGTCAAGCCCGGCCGCTTCGGCGACGACTTCCGGCGTCATGATTCCTGCGCGAATGTTGTCGCGGTTTCGGAAGAGGTAGTCGTGGGCTTTCCAGAACCCGTCATTGCCGCCAAGCAGCCGAGCGCCTTCTGCGATCCTGGCTGCGTTGCAGGCGTGCGGGTGCTTCGGGTAGCGGACACGCCCGTTGCACTTGGGGTCGAGGGGGTAATGTTTGAAGATGATGCGTAGGCGTTCGTCAAACAGCGGCTGCACTTTTCTCTCGATGAAACTGGCGAAGCGCTGGCAGGACGGGCACTCGAAATCGCTGAAGACGACGACGTCCCACGCGCCGGGTTGTGGGTTCGGCTGACGGATGGGGTCATCCGGGCGTATGTCGATGTCGAACTTTGGGGCGTCTTCCCAATCCACGAGTAGCGCTCGTCCGCTTTTTTGAATGCGCTGAATCGCCTGCACGCACCGGTTAAAATTGGACTTATTGGCGAGGGCTGCTTTGCTGGCGTTTTGCTGGCCGTGCATCTGGTTCGCACCATAGAAGAAGAGCAGCATGGCCAGGATCGTGGTCCAGGCGAGTCGGGTTGACGGGTGCCGTGCGGTCGCGGGCGTCGCGGGTTTCGCATCATCTTCGGGTTTCGGCGTATCGTCCTTGGCGTGATCTTTGGGGAACAAGAGAAACACACTGATCGCGATGATGACATTCAGAATATGTGTGACCAAGCACCACGGGCACCACTGGTCGAGTTTCGAGAACATGATGTTCAGGAAGTTGGCCGAGCTGAGCAATCCCATGACGACCATCCCTAGCGGCACGATGTGGATCCACCGCCGATCGATCGACGGGCTACCCACACCGAAAAGCCAGATGCCCAACATCGAGAAGTACAGGAGCCCCAGGAACGCGACGGGGATGTGTGGTTTTCGAGAATCGGGGTTTAGCTTCGGCGGCCAATAGGCATAGGGGCTGGCGAGCACGGCATCGCAATCCGCACTGCTGCCGCTGCCGTTGCTCTCCTTGCACCCACTCTCAAACCACGCGACACCGGACGTTCCGTTGAGGTGTTTCATGAGCAGGTTGTGGCTGATGTAGGCGGCACCCACGCAGCATAGTACGGCGATGGTTTGCACGATGTAGGAGCGGGTCATGGTGTTTGTGAAGTCCTCTCCGGGTGTGGGCACCCAGTGGGTTGCGAATGGTTTGGGTCAATCGAGTGCATGATCCACGGCGTCGAGAGCTGCGCCGACGGCCGCCACGGCGCTCGTGAGTTGTGCTTCGGTGTGGGCCGATGTGACATAAAGGCAGCACGGGAGCTTCATTGGGAATAGGACGCCGTGCTGCATGAGTTCGTGTAGGAACGTAGCACAAGCGATACCGGATGGGACAAACGGAGCAGCGTCGCTCTTTGTGGGGGCGAGGCCGAATCCGATCAAGCTGCCCGTCCGGTGAACCTGAACGGCCACATGCTTCCTCGGCGGCAGGGCGATGAGTCCGCGTTCGAAGCTGGCCACCGCCGCTTCTAACTGCTGATGAAACGCTTCCTCTGCCGTCGCTTGTAAGAGTGCGACACCGGCCGCCAGAGAGGGTTCGTGTCCGATGTCCCCGAGTGGCATATGGACTTCGGCGCAAGCGGCGTGCGCTTGCATGAGTTTACGACGTCCGCCGTATGCCGCCGCGGCCATGCCTCCGGTGATGCTCGAACCGAAGCAGGTGAGGTCGGGCTCTGCCTCGTACGCCTTGCATGTGCTGCTCGGCGACATTCTTAGCGCCGTGACGGCCTCATCGAAAACGAGCAGGGCACCGTGCTGATCGCACCAGTCGCGCAGCGCCAAGAGGTAGCCGTCTGGCGGCGGGTGGACGCCGTTGTCCGTGCCGATCGGTTCGACAAGAACGGCGGCCGGTGGCTGCGCGGCGCTGTTGATGACGGCATCCATGGCGTTGATGTCGGCAAAGGGTACGTCGATGATGCCGTCGTCATTCGAGAACGCCCGACGCGATCGCGTTCGCTCTGGAATGACCACCGCAGAGCGCCCCGTGTGGGTCCGTGCCAATCGCTGTACTTCACGAAGCGACCCGGCTCGTGACGATGTAAACTGAACCATATCAATAGCCGGAAAACGCGCGACGATGAGCTCGGCCAGCCGCACGCGCGCCTCGGTGGTTTCACCCAACGCGCAGCCCTTGGATGTGGCCTTGGTGATCGCGGCGATGATGCGATCGTCACCGTGTCCGAGCAGTTGCGATCCGTGCCCGCAGATAAAATCGATGTAGTCGTTGCCATCGACGTCGGTCACCACGGCCCCGCTCGCCCGTGCGAAAATCGGTCGGGCGTCTGGCGGTACGGTGGTACCAGTGCCATCCCCATCGCGTCGCGGGATGAGCTGTGCGGCTGCCTTGGTGATGGACGTGGACTTTGCGGCATCACGCAGAATTTCAGTCTCGGTCATGTCGAAATCGTAGCCATGTGCGTCGGTGATGTCGACTCCGCCGCCCCGGTATCCGGAACACCGGTACCCGGAACAGAGGGTGCAAGACAGATGAGGCGGTCGTACGTGGGGTTTCATGGTCAAGCGTCGCGGCCATGGCATTGCGAATACAGAAAAGCCTCCCGGGGCGACGCTTGCCCGTGATTTCCCCTATTGGGCATCACGCGCGAACGCCGCAAACGCATCCATCGGATCGTCGCAAGCCCGATCCTGCGGCGTTTGTCCATGCCACCCACCCGCCAAATCCGCCTTGTACTCCAGAGCAAATCCTTACTTACGGGTCGAATCGTGGCTGGGGGGCCAATGGCGGTGATCGGGACGCTCATGATCTGTGACTAATCCGGGTTTTATACCATAAGGGCGGCCTGTAGCACGTTTTGCGGGCAGGAATGCCTGACGCGTTGGTGGTTCAGTTGTGGCGCGGCTACCTGTGACTTAGAATGCCCGGCAGTGGTGCTGTGGGTGACCGCTTATCTGAGGTGTGCGAATGTCGAAATCGACGAAAATCACAATCAACACATTGCGGGCGCGGAAGCGGGAGAAGCAAAAGTTCTCGATGCTGACGTGCTACGACTATGCGACCGCTTGTCTCATGCATGAGGCCGGCGTGCCTACGATCCTTGTGGGCGATACCTACGGTGAGGTA
>JAJRSR010000165.1 GCA_024278695.1 Planctomycetota bacterium
ATCAGGGTCTCCAGATTCTTCGGATCCCGGTTGGCGATGGTCATCAGCGCCACCGGATCAAGGTTCGGATGGTTGATGAGCGACTTCGCAAAAGAGCGAGACGCCGTAAACCGACCAATCCGCGCGTAGTGCATGAAATCTCTAAACAGGGATTCGATGGTAGCTTCCGAGTGGGTGTTTCCCTGACCCATCTTCCCTTGACC
Source organism: Planctomycetota bacterium (assembly GCA_024278695.1). Classification (GTDB taxonomy): domain Bacteria; phylum Planctomycetota; class Phycisphaerae; order UBA1845; family UBA1845; genus JAJRSP01. The sequence continues at coordinate 204 of JAJRSR010000165.1, forward strand.
CATCTTTCCGTGAGCCATGTTCTCATGATTCATGCTGTCGTGAGCCATTTTTCCGTGAGCCATACCGGCGTGGTCCATACCACCAGCATCGTTTCCGGATTGGGCCGTCGCCGGGGGCGAAGCCAACACGAACAGGGCGAACAGACCAACCACGCAGCCGCACGACGGGCGGCGAGCGTTTAACACTGAAAATGACTCACGCATCGATTTCACTCACTTGATTCTGGGAAGATTTCACACCGCGCGCCGTGGGGTACCAGACCATTTCAGACCTGGAAACCGATCAATCCGACACCAACCATCGCGCAGGGAACGCACCGAAGCCCACTACATGAACTCCGGGCGTAAGACCAAAACGAGGCCGTCCACTCGACTCCAGCCGATCATAGGCCGAAAAGAGCGAGACGTCAGTATAGATTTCCGACCCGACACGTCAACGCGACCGCCGGAAAATCACACCCCAAACAGGAGCTAGATGTTCTGAAGAATCGCAATGCCGCCAGCAGCCGTGATCCCCAAAAGCACTGTCTGGAGAACCTCATTGAAGGCCGAAAAATCGCAGCCACCGGCCTGCAACAGCACCGCACCGCTCCCGAGCACCTTCATCGCACGCATGAAACGAAATGTTCGCATCGATCAACTCCAGCTATCAGGGTCAAAATATGGTCGAGCAAGCCTGAAAACACCCAGAATGGCCCGGACCGTGGTTGTTGCGGGCAAAGTGTAGCCGGGTGGGGGTGAACGTCAACGAAACCGCCTCGGAGCAAGGCGGATGGATACGGCGGGAACGGATTAAAACTCAAACCAAACTCAGGTACCCAGGGGAGAGGACACGGGCAAGCTAGCGCTTGTCCATGCCACACGCCCACATCAGGTACGTCGGGCGCACTAGGCCGTGTTGTCGCCGTGGAAGTGCTTTTCGAGAAGATCGCGGGCTTTTTCCGCCTGGGCGGGGTCAGACACGCAGACCTCGACCGTGTTGTGGGAGACGGCCATGATCCCCGAAAACGTCCCGATGGCGTTGCGATCCTTAACCATCGCGGTAACACCCCGGTCATCGAGCCAGGCTATCACGATATCAGCCTCTTCCAGCGTGCCGGCATTGTGAATGGTAATTAGATCCTGCAACATGACAGTGCCCCTTCGCAGGGAATCTCGATTCGGGCGGCCGACCTGACCGCCTCTAGGTATGCTAGTATCGGTCAAAACGCCATGTCAAACGATTTCCCGTAAGAACCACCCCGTTTTGCCCCGTTCGAGGGAAAAATCACCCGACGTCGCGTAGGGGCAACTAGCCGATGACCTAATAAAAGCTCGGATGATTCGGAGAGAATCCGGCAGAAAAACCAAATGGGCGAACCCACAGCACCAATTCCAAACGACCACGGCTCGAAGAGTCTCTGGCTCCGCGGACCGAAGCGCGCGTTTGATTTGGCCGCCACAATTGCGTTAGCAGTACTGCTATCGCCGGGTTTCCTGCTTTCCACCCTGGCCGTCATGATCTCGAGCCGTGGGTCTGTCTTCTTCATCCAGCAACGGGCCGGCAGAAACGGGCAGCCGTTTCGACTCATTAAGTTCCGTACGATGCGTGGCGGCCGCACACCCGACCCGAAGGAGCTCGTGCCGCTCGATCACCCGGAGATCACCGGCGTGGGACGATGGCTCCGGCGGCTCAAGATCGACGAACTCCCCCAGCTCTGGAATGTGCTCACCGGGGACATGTCGCTCGTCGGACCGCGACCTACCCTGCTCGACCAGACCCAAGCCTACGACGACTTCCGCCGCCAACGCCTGCTCGTCCGCCCGGGTATCACCGGCTTGGCCCAAACCCACGGCAACACCCAGATGACCTGGGACGAGCGGATCCTGTACGACATCGCCTACGTCCGCCGCTGCAGCCTTGCGTTGGACTTTTTGATCCTCGCAAGAACCGCGGCCGTCATCCTCGTGGGTGAAACAGCCATGTCCCAGCCCTTTGCCAAGACACGCTACGCCGAGTCGGTCACCATTCCGAGCGACTTCGAAACGTAAACGGCATCCGCGTTTCAGCACCAAAGCAAAAACCTCCACGACCGGCCTGAATCACCCGCCAGGACCGTTTTTCACCCGTCTGCCAATTTCCCCAAAAAATCTCCGGATTTTGTGCCGATTTCGGTGCCCGATTGCGTTTCCTCTTATTAGAAAGCGCCGCCCCGGGGTGAGGTGACGCTTTGGGCTTCAGGAGCCAGCGGTTTTGTGAGCCTTTCGCAGCGGCGATCGCGCAATTGGCGGTAGATATTGGTAAAGTGGGAAGAATGGAAATGGCAAACAACAGAATATATAGAGAACAGCACCGCACGGATTCTCTTAGGGCGGTTCTGGTCCGCGTCGCGACGATTCTGGGTCTGGTCATGGTCACACCGGCGGGTGCACAATGTGAGCGGCGTTTTTCTGGCCCGCAGACGATCACAACAAATGCCGATCGCGCGAGTTCCGTCTTCGCAGCGGATCTTGATGGCGATGGCGACAAAGACGTTCTCTCGGCGTCTAGTGGTAACAACACAATCGCGTGGTACGAGAACCTCGACGGGTTTGCGACATTTGGCACGAAAAATACCATCACTTTCACCGCCAGCGGTGCATTCTCCGTCTTCGCCGCGGACCTCGATGGCGATGGCGATATGGACGTTCTCTCCGCAGATAACGACGGAATCGCCTGGTACCAGAACACGGACGGGCTCGCAACGTTCAGCCCGAAGCGCGTCATCGCCGTCGCCTCCCAGTGCTATTCCGTTTTCGTCGCAGACGTTGATAGCGACGGTAGTCTCGACGTTCTCTGGGCATCCAGGGGCGACAACACAATCGGCTGGTCCCAGAACACCGATGGTCTGGGAACTTTCGGGCCGACAGTGGTGATTGACGCCTCTATCACATTGGCTGTTTCCGTCTACGCGGCAGACCTCGACGGCGACGGTGACATCGACGTACTCTCTGCCGGTGAGCGGCCACGCATGATCGCGTGGTATGAGAACTTAGCCGGGTTCGGCTCCTTCGGGCCGAGGCAGGTCCTGGAGACCTCATCCCCCGGCGTCTCCGCTGGATACTGCGTCACCGCAGCAGACATAGACGACGATGGCGACAATGACATTCTTGCCGGGATCAACGGAAGGATCGTGCTGTTCCATAATACCGACGGAAACGGCACGTTTGGTCCGCAGGTCACCAGCACCAATAATAATGACGTTTACGCCCCCCGTTCCATCGTCGTGGCGGACCTGGATGGCGATGGCCCTATGGACTTAGCCGCGACAGATTTTGGATCTGGCGGGTCGCGCGAAGGCGGTGTCACATGGTACCCGGACACTCTTGGCCCGCAGCAGGTCATTAGCGCCGCCGACAACGCCCCCCTTTCGGTCCACGCTGCAGATTTGGATGGCGACGGTGATATGGATATCCTGACCGCATCTTTTGGTGACAACACGATCGCGTGGCATGAGAACAACGCGGACTGTAACAGCAACGGCATCCCCGATGGGTGCGAGCCTGACTGCAACAACAACAATGGGCCAGATGCGTGCGACATCAACAATGGCACCAGCGCAGACTGTAACGGCAACAGCGTCCCGGACGAGTGTGAGCCGGGATGCAATAACAATGGTCAGCCCGATGCGTGCGACATCAACAACGGCACCAGCGCAGACTGTAACGGCAACGGTATTCCGGACGAGTGCGAGACGGGATGTAATAACAATGGTCAGCCCGACGTGTGCGACATCAACGACGGCACCAGCGCAGACTGTAACGGCAACGGTATTCCGGACGAGTGCGAGCCGGGATGCAATAACAATGGTCAGCCCGACGTGTGCGACATCAACGACGGCACCAGCGCAGATTGTGACGGCAACGGTATTCCAGACGAGTGCGAGCCGGGATGCAATAACAATGGTCAGCCCGATGCGTGCGACATCAACGACGGCACCAGCGCAGATTGCAACGACAACGGCATCCCCGATGAGTGCGAGCCACTCGACGACTGCAACAACAACGGCGTCCAGGATATCTGCGATCTCGTTAACGGCACCAGTGACGACTGCAATTTCGATTCCGTGCCCGATGACTGCCAGCCCGACGAGGATTGCAACGCCAACGACATTCGAGATATTTGCGATATCGGCACGGGTTTGGCGCTCGACTGTAACGGCAACCTGTCGCCTGACACGTGTGATCTAGCGGATGGATCCTCGCTTGACGGCAATAGCGACGGTGTACCGGACGAATGCTGCGTTTCGCCTATACCCGTTTTCGTCGAGCCCATCAAAAGCCGGTACCTGTCTTTGGCGTTACCCGGTACGCCGAGTGTGCGATCGGCCATTCGTATCACGTTTGGCCCCAACGCGGTGTTCCCAAATCTAGAAGGCACATCGCTATGGGTGGGACCACCGCGTGACTTTCCAGAGGAGAATAGCGCCGACCCGCTTCTCACGTTCGCAGGCGCTGGGCTATCTTGTGAGCCGTACTATGACGACTGGAGCACGATAGCGATATTACAGGTATCCGGTGCGGAGATCGTACCGCGCAGCTTTACCGATCAGAGTTTCTATAGGATTCAGGTTATCAATGACGGCTGCCCAGACTCCTTCGAGGGCAATTACTCGACGTCGCTTCAAGTCGAGACCGCTGTTCTTGGAGACAACGTGCCGCCCTTCTACGAGGCACCTGGGGGCGTTGAACCGAGTTTTGCGGACATTTCTCGGGTCATCGACAAGTTCTTGGGGAATCCCAATACCACAAAGGCCGCGACACAATTCCAACCCGGCGTTGTTCGCCCTGCCAATCCAGTCAGTTTCAGGGATATAAATGCCGTCATTCAGTCGTTTCTCGGGTTCGATTCGTACCTGGAGATTGTCCCCGACGCCCAAACCTGCACATGCCCCAGCGCTGTGACCTGTGGCACCGAACCATGCACCTTCGACGCGTCATGCGCGGGCGACAATATCTGCATCGACAACTTCTGCATGGACCCGTGCGGGAGGTGTAGCCCGTAGAACGAGCCCAAGGGTCGCTGACACCCAAACATCAAAGCCTGCGCTCGCACCCAGCGTCTGCTGCGTGACACCCCGGGGTTAGCTCGGTTGGCCCCGGGCGGCTGGCGCGAAACCTGCTCCCGGCTGACGTATATGAAGATGAGCGGGCTCGCGGAGACCGCCGAGCATCTTATTGGTGGAGGTCATCGACCATGATTCGTCACGGATTCACTGGGTTCACGTTGCTTGCGATCGCTCTTGTCGGATTTGCGAACCCCGCTCGCGCGGAGGAGCCATCAAGTGTCTTTAGCTCCGGCTCTGCGTCAACGGAAGATGTTATCTCGCTAACGTTTCCCGG
>JAJRSR010000166.1 GCA_024278695.1 Planctomycetota bacterium
GTTGGTCGAAACGGCCGCCGAGTCTCCAGCGACGCCGCCCGAAACCAAGGCACCTCCCGTCGCGTCAGAAGAACCACAACAACAAGAGCCATCAGAGACAGAAAAAAAACTCCCGCCGAAGCTGCCGGAGCCGGCACCACCGCCGCAGTATGACCCGGAAACGCAATCCGAGTTTGAGGACATGTTTCCGGGCGGCTTTCCGCCGCCCCTTCCGCCGGAAATCGTCCAACAAGCCCTGGCCGGACCAGAGCCGGAGCCAACCGGCCCGGCTGCGGCCCAATACCCTATCGAAGAAAAACCAGTCGAAACCGTTGAAGATGACGATGCAAAGCCGCAGGAAACCGAGGCACCCAAGGTACGGGCGATTGAAGAGTCGGACACCATTCCCGACTTCATGAAGGAGTTCATGGAGCCCGAGCCCGAACCCGAGCCTGAGCCCGAGGAAGCGCCACTGGAGCTGGTCACGCAGGCAACGACGATGCCGGTCCAAACAAAGCCTGGCGTGGTCGGAACGGGCACGCTTCACCAAGTGGTCAAACCGGAGCCGTTCGAGGCTGGAGACGACGTGCCCGGTGAACCCAGCGAAAGCCCCGCTCCGAAGTTCGACCACCCCCTTGTTCGAAAACTGCGCGGGATTCTCGTTGGTGTGCTACAGCGGTTCAAGCGCATTGGTCCCATCACACCGGTGCTGGCGCGCGCGGGGTATTGGCTTTGCGACAAGGCCATTCTAGGACTCGAAAAAATCGACAACCCGATCACCGGGATCGGTGATCGGGTTCGCAGGGTGGCTGGCTGGCTGGCGATGGCCTCGATCGGCACGGCGGCCATTGTTTACGTCATCTCCTTCTTCTAAACTATGGGCAAGCGATCCGGACGGAAATGACAAACACGTCAAGACCGCGGCTCGCTGGCTGGTTTGGAAATGACGAAGGAAACAAACGCCGACGCGCCAATGCCTGACGCACAACAAAAAACCGGCACCGCCCTGGGTCGCGGCGCGACTCGCCTTTGCTTGCTGGGGATTGGCTGCTATCAGGCGATCATCCGCCCGTGGCTTATCGGCTCTTGCAAGTTCTGCCCCACCTGTAGCGAATACGCGGCCGAGGCACTGCGCCGGCACGGGTTTTGGCGTGGCGGACGCCTCGCGACGCGACGCGTGCTCCGGTGCCACCCTTTTGGCCCCGGCGGCATCGACCCCGTCCCCACAACGGCCACACCACCCGCGCCAACACCGGCCGCGTCCGAATAAACTACTTACCCGCGACCGATTCTTTCTCGATAAACAGATGACTTCCGGCGATGATCGTTGGAGGAGACGATCGGCTGCGAAAACGCAAGAAAGACACCCAGGCTCTAGACCATGGGCGCTAACACCACAGAACAGCTAACGATCGCCAAAGTGCTCGACTCGGCTCAGCCGCAAGCCACAACACTGCCGGGTCCGGATGTCTACCGCGCGGTCGCACGCAAGTACCTGCCCCTCTGGCGCGCCACGATCGGGTCGGCCCCGTGGCTCAAGCTGGACCGCTCCACAATAGTCAGCCCAGGTGATGGTTTTGTTGATCTTGCCAACCAGATCGCAGCAGCTACGGCAATCGGACTTTACGAAGGAACAAACGCCGACGCCCCTGCGATGGAACTGCACCGAGAACAAACGCGCGCGACGCTGGTACTATGGCAAAGCTACCTCGGGGGCGACGGCATGTTTCGCATGCGCCGAGACCACCCGCTGGGTGCCCGGATGGCGTCGCAGGTGGTTCAACTGCTTTGCGAAGTGGACGGGTATGCGGAGCCGCTGCTCTTGGCCGATGTCTCACGGCATCTCGATCGGCTGGCGCGTCAGCCCAAGCGGGCGTGTTGGCTGGAGGCTGCCGCCATCGTGGCGATGGCCGACGGCGCAGTGCTGCTGCGACGGACCGAACTGCTCGGCCTCGCCCGCGAACGCCTCGCCCGGCTCCTTGCACGACAAACAATAGAGGGTTGGTTTCCCGAGAACGGGGGTGCAGATGTCGGCCTGCTTTCGCTGACGATCGACGCGCTCGCCCGCGTGTACCACCACCACAACTGGGACGAGCTCACCGAACCGCTGACCCGGTCGCTTCGATTCCTTCGACACTTCGTCACGCCCAGCGGGCTCACGGCCAGTTGCGGCGTGCCGTTGGGGACGGGTGTCCTTAGTCCCTATGGTCTGGAATTACTCGCGCCGACCCACGCGGATGCCAACGCCTTGGCACTGATCCTTCGTCGCCGGTATGCCCAACGTGCACAGGCGAACGACACGGCTTGGTCAAAGGAGGCAGCGCTGGGCATCGGACCGTCCGCGTTGTTGGCCGCTCGTCACGGTAACGCAACACTACATGACACGCGAACCGAACCACTCCCTTCAAAACACATCACGCGTTTTGAACGAGCCGACTTGACCATCGTGGAAACGCGTCACTACCGGGCGATCGTTTCACCGAGACATGGCGGCGCGCTCTGGGTCTGGTGGTCGAACGAAGACTCCATCACGCAAGACACAGGCGTTTGTGTGATCTTCCCCAATCACACGCGGGTCAGCGGCAACATTGACCGCAGCACAAAATCATCAACAACGAACACGACCATCACCTGCGGCGGCGTGCTGCGGCGGCTGCGAACCGGATCCCGATCCACGATCTGGCGGTGGCTGCGACAAACCCTTCGCCCGAGGCGCAGCAGCACCTTCAAGCACCCACCGCTATCCGGCGCGAAGCCGCTCACCGAAGCGCAGCACCGAGCCCTCCTGCATGATTACTTCCGCCGTGAGATGACGTTTCACGAGGATACCATCGTCATTCGCGATGAGATCATCTGCCGAACGAAGTGCGAAGCTATCGTGTGCGGCTCGGACACGTCTGCGAACCCCACGCTCGCCTCAGACGTGACCGCCAACGAACAGCACACGGATGCGCCGCTCTACCTACGCGGCGGCAAGCACACCGCCATCACCCGAACATACGAGAACGGTGCCCTGAGCGGCTATGAGCAGCGCGGGCTCGACTAACCGACGTGCCACCCTTTCGCCCAACCCTTACGGATGGGCCAAGCTGACCGAGGGCTGCTCTAACAAAATAGTATCCGGCTGACGGCGGCTCGGCTTGTAGGTGGCGATTAAACGACGCAACCTTGGCTGCCCCGGATCAAGCTCAAGCGACCGGTGCCAATACTCCAACGCCCGATCGCGTGCCTCGACGTCGCTTTCGTTCGTGACAAACCGGAGCATGTTGATCGACCCGAGACCAGCGTGCGCACGTGGCAGCCGCCACTCGTACATGATCGCCTTTTCGTACGCTTGCGCGGCGGCATCAAACTCGCGCAGGCGAAACAAACAATAGCCGAGCGACTCATGGGCGGCCGCCAGCTCCGGTGCCATCGTAATGGCTCGTTCCAAACCACTCCGGGCAATACGCAGCCGATCCTGGTTCATGTAGGTCCGCGCCAGATTAACCAGCACGAGCGGCTGATCCTGATCGAGTTCCAGTGCCTCCTTATACGCACGGATGGCTTCATAGTGCTTGTCCTGCGCGTCGAGCACGACGCCCAGGTTGACGTAGGCGTGCGACTGGTTCGGCTCGATCTCGACCGCTTGCTCGAACCGAGCGGCGGCCAGCTCTAGCTGACCGGTCTGCTGATAGCACACGCCAAGGTTGACCTGAGCGTCATAATGGTCCGGCCGAAGCTCGGCCGCGTGAAGGTAGGTTTGGATGGCCTCTGCGACGCGCTCGGTCAACTGGTATACCTGCGCAAGGCTGAACGTGTCGTCGAAAGAGAGCGGGTTCCGCCGCACCGCCTCGACGAAGCTATCGATCGCTTTCTCAAACTCACCGAGCGTCTTGTGAAGCGTGCCCATGCGAGAATAGGGTTCCGGCTTCTGTGGTGCCAATCGGGCGGCCGCCTCAAACTGGTCCAGCGCAGACGCATAGTCCTGCTTCACCATCATGGCGTCACCACGGTTCACATAAATATCCGCAGAAAAATTGCGGACGTGGCTACAACCCGAACACGCCACAAGAACCGCACAATACGAAGCGGCACCCACGGCCAACCCCACGTTGGTCCATCCGTAGCACCGCAATTGTTGAGACCGATCTCGCATAAGCCGTTCCCCGTCTGCCAGCCTCGTCGGAGGGGGAAGGAACCCCACCATAGAAAAACCACCTTGATAACCAGCCAAGGCCGACCTTCCCGTCATCGACCAACCATAGCCACAGCGCTCAGCCGAAACCGAGCGAGGCGTGCTATTGTGCTACGACAATGACATCCTCCGACAAGTACCATACGATTGATTTTTTGGGCAACTCGCCTACGATTGAGTGGTGTTTGGGACTCGACGCGGGCGGCCTTTTTCCACAGAATCGACACGGCGAATGACAAAACGAAACCTGATCGCGATTCCGGTATTCAATGAGCAGCGCTATGTCGATCGCGTGCTGGCCGAGGTGCGCCGGCACCACTGCGACATCCTTGTTGTGGATGACGGCTCCACGGACTCAACGCCTGAGCTGCTTGCCCGCCACAGCGACATCCACGTTCTCACGCATTTGGAAAACCGAGGCTACGGCATGAGCTTGAGCAGCGCTTTCTCGTACGCCAGGCGCAGGGGGTACGATTGGGTCGTCACGATGGACTGCGACGAACAGCATGAGCCGGCGCTAATCCCGATTTTTCTTGAAGAAGCTGAGCGAACGCAGGCGGACGTCATCAGCGGCACACGCTACCCCGCGGGGCACGACGCAACCGATGGATCGGTGCCGGCCGACCGGCGTCGCATCAACCGCGACATCACCGAGATGATCAACGCCCGGCTCGACCTGAACATCACCGACGCGTTCTGCGGCTTCAAGGCGTACAAGGTGTCGTCGCTGAAACACTTTTCGATCACGGTCCCAGGATACGCCATGCCAATGCAATTTTGGGTACAACTCGCCGGTGCGGGACTCACCGTGCGCGAGCTTGAAGTTCGCCTGATCTACAACGACCCGACGCGACACTTCGGCGGCTTGCTTGATAACCCGATCGCGCGGCGGCAGCACTACCTGGATGTGTTCGCGAAAGCGTTCGCCAAGATGCATCCCGCGCCAACCCGCGCCGACGGCAGGCCTCTTCAGTGCGGCCCCTCTTCACCGTGCAAGCCCTCAACACCCTGCCGCCCATCGTCACCGTACAGCCCTGGGCGCTGACCATGCTCGACTTCAGCAAGATCAAAACACCCGCTGCCCACGGTCAGGTTTTGGTGCTACCGGAACCCGCCGATTGCGTGGCTGCGGTTCGCAGCAATGACCGGCTGCTTCGCGGCTGGGATCGAGAAGTGCTCGGCGTACCGCTTTCGCAGTGGCGTCGCAAGACGCGCGAAGCCCTGGCCGGCACGGACAACGCACCGGTGATCGTTGTTGGTCATCAACCTGCGTTTTACCATCCGGGGGTGTGGGCCAAGCACATCGTCGCGCGACGCTTGGCCGATGCGATGGGCGGGGTGGCCGTCAATATCGTGGTCGATAACGACGCCCCGAGGGATACGACCATCGCCGTGCCCACACTGTCGGACGGCGTGCTTTCAGTGAAACGCGTGAGTTTCGCGGCATTGCAGAGCGGGTTCGCCTATGAACAGATCGACTCGGCGGATGCCGAAACCCAAGCCGCGTTCGAGTCGGCGTTACGCAGCACCATGGGACCACGCTTTGACGATTCCATGCTGCCACGGTTCTTCCAGGGGTTTGCGCAGGCCGACACCACCGATTGGGTCGATCAGGCGATCGCAGGTCGGCGCGCCATCGAGGCTTCGTTCGATATTTCTCTTGTGGATCACCGGATCAGCCGTGTGTGGTCCAGCCCGCTGCTGATCGACATGCTGCAACACGCGGAATCGTTCACAAAAACCTACAACGAAGCCTTAGCACAATACCGAAAGCGACACCGGGTGCGCGGCGCGCAACGCCCGATCCCGGACCTTCAGATCGACCGCAACCGGTGCGAGCTGCCCGTGTGGATCTACCGATCCCATGAGACGCGACGGCGGCTTTTCGTCCATCGAAACGGCGATTCGATCCGGCTATTCGCAGGTGCCGACCAAGTGGCGGAGTCGCATGCTTCCACGTTGGCATGCAACGATAAAGCCTCGGCGCTGATCGACGGACTCGACGGTTGGCTGCTGCGACCGCGTGCGCTCACACTAACACTATGGGCAAGGCTGATGCTGGCCGACCTGTTCGTTCACGGTATCGGCGGTGCCAAGTACGATCGAATCACAGACGACATCATCACGGGGTATTACGGACTCGAAGCGCCGCAAATGGCTTGCGTGTCGGCCAGCCTCCACCTCGATCTGCCTGTCCCCGACAAGTGCCTGTCGCACATCACCTGCGCCAGGCGCAAGGCCCGCGACCTGCGTTTCAACCCCCAACGACACCTTACACCGGACCAGGCACTTGCTCCGTTAGTCGATCGGCGCGCCGACGCGGTGGCTTCGGCGGTATCACTCAAAAGAAACGCCCGCAGAGATCACACGGCACGGCGAACCGCATTCCTCGCCATCCGCAACGCCAATGAGGCCATGCTCAGCGCCAGGGCAGAGGCGCTAATCGAAGCCGATCGCGCGATCGACATGGCCCGAATGCTGCACCAGCAGCGCTCGATCGCCGAAAACCGAGAGTATTTTTTTGGGCTGTACCCGAAAAGGATTCTTCAGCAACTCGTGGATGCCCTTCCCGCAGCACGAGACTTCCGAGTATAGTGGGATCGAATCGTTAGGATGACATGAACACCCCTAGTGGGTGAACTCAGCCACGGAGACACACAATGAGCGACGGCGGACTACATATCGACGGTGACTGGAAGGAAGAGGCCGCACAAGAAAAGCAACGCCTCATGGAACAGGAGGCGCAAACCGCAGACAAAGGCAAAGACAAACAAACCGACGGGGGCGAGACGGTACCGAACTTTCTTGAACTGGTGAACCTCCTCGCCATGCAGGCGGCCGTGGCGCTGGGTGGCTATCGCGGACCGGACGGCGAGACCAGCCCACCCAACCCGGCAGCGGCCAAGCATTTTGTTGACTTGCTGGAAGTGCTCGAAACGAAAACCAAGGGCAACCTCTCCGAAGAAGAAAGCAAGATGCTCGGCGCAGTGACGCATGAGATACGAATGGCGTATGTGCAAGCGGTATCGCCTCAATCCGCACCGCCGGCACCGGATCCGAACGCCTAACGAGAACGGACGTCACGCGATCACCAAAGACGACCCAATACAACATCCATCAGAGCGGCCAACAGCATGTTTCTAGTCTTGCCCATACGTACGGAGTCGGTCGCGCGTAGCACGCCGATAGCGAATTACGCCTTGATCGGCATCAACGCGTTCGCCTTTCTCTTGTCGCAGCGCGCCTTCGGGGGTAACGCGTTCGTCGCGTGGACCAAGGAACATCTGTACTTTCATTCGTTCGCACCGCAGCTACATCAGTTTGTCACATACCAGTTCTTGCACGCAGACGCCTGGCATCTTTTCGGCAACATGCTGTTTCTTTGGGTCTTCGGGAACTGCGTCAACGCCAAGATGGGGCACCTTCCGTACTTGTTGTTCTACCTCTCCTGCGGCATTTTCGCGGCATGGGGCTACGCGATCACGAACCCGGAACACTTTCAGTTGCTTGGGGCGTCCGGCGCGGTGGCGGGCATTACCACAGCTTATCTCGCGCTGTTCCCGCGATGCCGCGTGACCACGATCCTATGGATCTTCTTGTTCATTCACTTTTTTGAGCTACCCGCCATGCTGATCATCGGGCTGAAGATCATTGTGTGGGACAACATCATCGCACCACAGCTTTCCGGCGACGGGAGCACTGCATACGGCGCGCACCTGGCCGGCTATTTCTTTGGCTTTACGGCGTCGCTCTTGATGTTGGCGATCCGCGCCCTGCCGCGAGATCAGTTCGACATCCTCGCACTTTGGAAACGCTGGAACCAGCGGCGTGAATTTTCGGCCGCGCTGTCAACACCGGGTGCTTCGGCCGTCGCACGCTTCGGCAGCGTTGCCAAGGTCAAAGCACTGTCCCCCGAGCAACAAGCGGCCGAGGAACAGCGATTGGATGAAACCAGCGCCTTACGCGGCAAGATCAGCGCCAGCCTCGAAGCGCAGGACACAACCAGCGCCGCAACCCTATATGAACAATTGGTGTTGAAAGATCCGCAGCAATGCCTGGCCGAGCGGCAGCAGTTGACCATCGCACGTGAGTTTTACGCAACCGGTCGGTTTCCACAAGCGGCCATGGCTTTCGACAGGTTCTCAGAGTCCTACACCCGATCGCCAGAGCTCTCCAACGTCAAACTCTTGCTCGGGATTATTTACGCACGAGACTTAGCTCAGTATGAACCGGCCGACAAACATTTGAGTGATGTCCTTGAGACATTGCGCGACGAGGGTCGGCGTACGCAATGCCTGGAATGGTTGAAAAAAGTTCGCGCCGCACTGGGTCGCCCTGCGCCAGAAGCCTAACGAGGAAAAGGATCGATCATGCCGGAAATCGCCTACGTCAACGGTGTCTTTGGACCCATCGCGGAGGCTCGCGTCTCGATCGAGGATCGCGGTTTTCAGTTTGGTGACGGCATCTACGAGGTTTTGTTCAGTTACGACGGGCATCTGTTCATGCCGGATGAACATCTCGTGCGCCTTCGTAACAGTGCGGCAGCGCTGAACCTTCCGTATGATTTCGATGCCGACCCAGTGCTGCCGATCATCGAAGAGGGGCTGTCGCGCAGCGGTTTTGCTGACGCGCTCGTCTACATCCAGATCACACGCGGCGTGACACCGCGGTCGCATTGTTATCCGTCCGGCATGACACCGACGGTGGTGATGACGTTCAAACAGCGCCCGGCGCTCTCCGAAGAACTATTAAGCCGCGGCGCAAGCGTCATGACCACGACCGATGATCGCTGGTCCCGGTGCTACGTGAAGGCGATCACGCTGCTTCCCAACGTCTTGGCCAAGACAAACGCCGCCCACCTCGGGTTTGACGACGCGATCTTCGTGACCGAATCCGGCGAGGCTCGCGAATGCACGTCGGCCAACCTCTATATCGTCAATGACGGCACGGTGCAGTTTCCCCCGCGTAACCAAAGCGTGCTGCACGGCATCACGCAGCTCGTGGTGCTGGATTGCGCCAAGCGGATCGGCGCGCCCACGGTTGAAGCGGCCATTCGAACGGACGATCTCGCCCGTGCCGACGAAGTGTTCATGTCCAGCACGGCCGTCGAAGTCCTGGGTATTACGTCGATCGATGGCGTCCCGGTCGCCTCCGGGGCTGTCGGCCCGATCACCCGAAGGCTCCACGAAGCCTTCTTGGCTGCCGTCAAGAGCGGTTGCCCCTCAGAATCTGCCTAGACCTCCACGATCTACAGAAAGCCGCGACTGACAGTTAGCCCACGTTTCGTACGGTGCGGATTGCCATTCGATTCCGAAATGAGTAGCGTAACAGGCATAAGTATCGGGGTAAGATACCCTGCATAGCCGCTATCGTAGGCATTGGGAATCCACAACCGCCCCAACCCCACGAGCGGCGCGTCGAAGGCAGCAAGGGTTTCGGAGGGACACCGTGGAAAGAGCCACCGTCAGGCCAATGATCAAAACTGTGCAGCAGCATATCATGGAGGCGCAGCGCAAGCGTTTCCCCGGTGCGAGCGGCGAGTTCTCTTGGCTACTCTCGGCCGTGACCCTCGCGACGAAGATCATCTCCGACCATGTGCGCCGTGCCGGACTCGTAGATATCCTCGGAGCGACGAGCGTCACCAACATCCAAGGCGAAACGGTTCAAAAACTCGATATCATCGCCAATGAAACGATCGCCGGATGCCTTGGGTACCGGTCCAGCGTAGGGATCATGGTATCTGAAGAGGACGACGAACCGCGCATCCTTCAAGAACCAGGTCCGGCCGCCAAGTACATTGTCCTGTTTGACCCGCTTGATGGGTCGAGCAACATCGACGTGAACGTCTCGATCGGCACGATTTTTTCGATTCTCCAAAAACGTGAAGACGTAGACTGTAGCGACGTGCTCGGTCACATTCTGCAACCGGGTTACGAACAGATCGCGGCAGGGTATGTCATTTACAGCAGCAGCACCGTGATGGCCTACACCACCGGTGACGGTGTCCACATGTTCACGCTCGACCCCGGCATCGGTGCGTTCCGGCTCACGCGGGAAAACCTCCGTATGCCGGAAGATGGTGGTTACTACAGCGTCAACGAGGCCTACTATGCTCAGTTTCCCGAAGGCGTACAGCGTTACTTACAGTGGGTGAAGTCCGGAGAGTCTGACACACTAGGGATGCGTTACATCGGCTCATTAGTGGCCGACTTCCACAGAACGCTGGTAAAAGGCGGCGTCTTCCTCTATCCACCGACCACAAAGGCCCCCAAAGGCAAACTGCGGCTGCTCTACGAGGCTAATCCGCTAGCGTTTATCGCCGAGCAAGCGGGTGGGGCCGCGACGGACGGCTCTCAACGGGTTCTCGACAAAAAACCCACGGCGCTCCATGAGCGAACCCCCCTGGTCATCGGCAGCAGCAAGGCGGTGGAGCAGGTTCTTCGCTTTTGGAGCCCCTAGGTTCACTTTCGCATTAACTTGTCCGATCGTGAGCGCCGCCGAGAAAACGCTTGTTTTCCTCGTCCCGGATTGATACACTACGGTGTGTTTTCGGTGGTCCGACGGGTGGCTTTACTTTACTGGTACCCGACGCGCCACACGGGCGTGATCGCGGCGTCTTTCGCGATCCGGGACGGGTGTCTCAATATCAGGCAATAACTGTTCTTGCGCGCCCGCTGAACTATCGCGGCCTCAAGATCAGGGAGAAACGAAAATGGACATGGATCCTCACGGACTTTCGATGGGTACCACTGACCCCGCGCGGCAAGATCAGGCGTCGCCTTCTCTCAAGGCGGTTCGCGGTTCGCTCGATACGATTCTGCACACGATTGAGCGTCGCGAGATCGTCTCGGCCCTCTCGCGGACTTCCGGGCAGCGCACGCTCGCCGCCAAGGAGCTTGGGATTTCGCGCAGCCGGTTGTACCGACGCATGGAAGCACTGGGCATTGACCCGCGCGAAGTCGGCCCAGCGTATGACACGAATTAAGCTACGGGCTGTTAGGTTACCGACTTGAGACAACGCGCCTCAGGCCACGCCCGGCGGACGGTGTCACAGCGAGCGGCGTTGCCGCAATCATGACTGCAAGAGATCATCCTGCCGTCTCGACGCGTCTCGGGCTCAATCCCGGTCTGCGTGTTTGGATCGGCGGTCACAACCTCGCCGCGAAGCGCGCTATCGAGCCGCTTCTCGCAGAAACCACCCGGCCACCCACCGGTCCGCTCGACATGGCCTTCATCGCGGCGGAAACGCCGGATGAGGCAGACTATTTCCTTTACAAACTGGCCGGGCGGCTACCGTCCGGCGCAACAGCTTGGGTCATCTCAGCCAACGACGCACCACACACTGAGCCTGAAAACGTGACCATCGACAACACCCACTCGGCCCACCCCGTACGTATGCCATGAGCCGACCGCGAGAAGCGTCAGCTACTCTTTTTCCTCTTTCCGCGTAGCTTCGAACACACCGTTGGGCTGATCGAACCATGCGGACATCGCGCCGCTCTCCCCCTTGGCGAAACGCACGCTGAACCCCGTGAGCCCCTTGAGGTTGAACTGGTCGGCCCCCGACGGTTCCAGCGTGTGGACCGGCTGCCCCGGCACGGTCAACGTCAGCACGTCGCCCTGGAGTGAAAACGTAACCTCTTGTGTGGCCAGTGTGTACACACCGAGAAACCGTTTCAAGTACGCCGGATCGTACATACGCGGGTCGGCCTTCTTATCGAAGATGATCGGATCGAGCGATGGCTCGAAGGGGGCTAACAGCTCCGAAACATCCCCTTGCATGTTCGATCGAAACTGGATGCGTAAGCCCTCGAACGCCGGATCGTCCTTGTTCTCCAGCCCGTTGAATACGTCGTAGTGCCAATGTTCGAACGGCGTCAGAATATCGTTGTAGATGAACGTGAGCTGCTCACCAACCACCGCCACCTGCACGTCACCGTACCCCGGATGCGTGTACGTTCCTGAAAAAGCATCGAGAGGATGCGACGGGGGTGCGTCCGCGTGGCGGAAGGTGTCTTTCTGATCCTCGGCGTCTTCCTGGTGCTTTTTCCCTTGGACCCACTTTTCGTGCGCTTCACCGTGCCAGTCAATTACCTCAAGCCCGAGGATTCGATCGATCGCATGGCGTCTCATCAGCGTCCCGATCCCGGTTTGGCTGTTTGTAAACGCAACGATTCCAATACCATCATCCGGGTAGAACGCCACGGCCGAGATGAAACCGTCAATCGCACCACCATGTTCGACAACGGTGTGCCCCCGGTAGTCGCGAACCATCCAACCCATCGCGTAAATCGGCGCGGAAAGCTCCGGACGGGTGGCCGAACTCCCCATAGCAACCTGCGGACGGTGAAGCTCCTTCAACGTCGCCTTGCCGAGCAGCTTGTGCCCTGCAAACGTCCCGTCACCGAGGTGCAGCCGCACCCACTTGAGCATGTCCTCGACATTGGAATTGATCGAGCCGGCCGGCCCCACATTGTCGATGTTGCGAAACGGAATCCGGCTGACTTTGTCATCCTTGTCGCGGTAGGGGTAGGCAAAATCGTCCGCCTTCTGAGAATCTTCTACTGAAAAATTGCTGTAGCGCATATCCAGCGGCTCGAAAATGCGCGTTCGCACAGCGTCTTCCCATGTCCCGCCCGTAAGGTGCCCCGCGAGATACCCGGCCGTCATGAACATCAGGTTGTTGTATTGAAACTTATTACGCAGTTCCTCCGTTGGCTCATAGTAACGCAGTCGCCTGACCAAGTCCGCCCGAGACGAAGTCTTGTTGTTGTACCAAGACAAATCGTGACGCGGTAAACCGGAACGGTGCGTCACGAGATCACGCGGCGTGATGTGCGTGGTCGCATAGTCGTCGTAAAGCTTGAACCCCGGCAAGTAATCCATCACCGGCGTGTCCCAATCGAGCTTCCCTTCGTCCACGAGCGTGCCCAACGTCAAAGCCGTGAACGCCTTTGTCGATGACCCAATTGCGAAGAGCGTCTTGGTCGTGACGGGCTTCTTCGCTTCCAAATCCCGAAATCCATAGCCCTTAGCCAACACGATTTCGTCATCAACCACGATCCCGATCGCTAGTCCCGGTGCATGCCACGCCTGGATTGCTTTCTCGACAAAATCATCAAAACCCACAAGCGCCGCCTTCGCTGCGGCCACACGGTCTTCACCGCGGCTCATCTCGAAAGTGAGCGTCCCCCCGCCCTGCGTAAAACTCCCGGAGATTGTCTCGCCGCTTTCGTCCAACGCCCCCTTAAATGTCGGCGTACCGGGCACGCCGGGCATGACAAACGAGACGCTCTCACCATCAACCACAACATCGGTGAGCGCCATGTCTTTGGCACCTTGAACCGGGATACTGATGTCCGCATCCCAGCCGTTGGGGATCCGCTTGAAATCAATATCAAACTTCAACGGCGTCCCGGGTGTCGCGATCTCCCCGGTCCACTTGCCGGACAGGTCAACAGGCTCACGCGCCACTGCTGGCAGTGAGAGACTGCCACTCAGCATCAAGAGCCCCAACAACAGGTGACACCACGGTCGACTTGCTACGCCCATCACCCCCTCCTTCACACGCGAATCAAACGGGCCATTTTCGACCCACGCAAGCCCCAAGGCTGAATCCGAGTATGTACACTCACCTGGGGATTGTCACGTTAAATACTGCAAGGAGATGTCGTATCTGATACGCATCTCGTCAGACTCGCCGGATGGCCAAACCGGGGCGCACGGCACTGCGGCGCACGCCAAGCCACATGATGCCA
>JAJRSR010000167.1 GCA_024278695.1 Planctomycetota bacterium
ACGCGGGTCCGAGAACCACCGACCGTGGCATCGGGCAGGATGTACCGGTATGGAAGCAGGATATCGCTGCTCGTGCCAGCATCACCGAGAACCTCAAACTGAAACGTCGTGATGTGCAACCCGGCCGCAGTCGCCATGGGCAGTGCCGCCGGATCAGCCACGCCGCAGAGGAGACGGCTGATCGCGATATAGAACGCATCACCGTCATTCTCTGGGTCACCGGGACAGGGGGTGTTGATACCATCAGCCCCACAATCGTTGGGAAACGTCGAGCTGAGCCACTTGTAAGTGTTGGCGGGGCAGGCCACATTACAGGGATCAGTTTCCATGCAGGGATCCGTATTCCCAAGCAAACGAAGCTGAGCCGGATCCCAATCAAGAATCACCTCAACCGAACTGAAGGACTGAGGCGTGCCGTCGCTGGAGACCGCGAACAACCCCAGATCGACTGTTTCCTGGGTGCCCGAGTCACCGTCCACCAACACCGTAGTCCCAAGCGGCCGCCATTCGAGATGAATACATGGCTCGGTCGTAACCTGGCACATGCCGCCCTCAAGGGCCACTTCAGGGTGATTACATATCACGGCATCGAACTCAGGATGACCGGGATCGCAGTAATTGCAATCCGCATCGACGGTGCATGCCTTGCCCTTGTCATCGTCAATGGGAGGCCCTAACAGACATCGCGTCGGGCAAACCTGCGCCTTGGCCTGCATCGGCGCAACCGCCAGCAAGCACACCAACCCCAGAATCACGCCCGCGCGAGAAATTGTCCGTCGCGCCAAACCAGCGCTCAGCTTCCCTGATACGTTCACAGGTCCTACCATCGAGTTTCCCCTTCTCAACAAGATCTCGCCAAGACCAACGCGTACCGCAAGCGACCATGGCCGGCCCGCACGCAACCGCCACGTTTATTCAAACCGCGGCGCGCCTATTTTGAAAATACACCAACTTGGTCAGCTCATGAGGCGTGCCAAAACACTTCCCTCCTTCACCTCCCCAGCAGATGCCAAGTATATCCAGCAGCCTCCGCGAAAACAATAGAATTATCCGGCCGTTCGCGTAGAAAACGACTGTATTAGTAGGTTCTGATAAGTGTCTGATTTCCAGAGCCTTGGTAGGCCCGATTGCCAACTGCGTGAAAAAATTCCAACACGACGAAAACGCCACAGATCAAACGTGCGACCACAGGACCTGTTTTCTTACCCACCACGACCAATCAACCGTCCGATAACCGGACCTCGAAAGATAGTTCACCTCGACACGACAATTCTTCGCAATGTGCTTCTAATATGGTTGAATTGATAACGGTATTTGTGTATGGTGGTAGCCGGGTGGTGTCGGTTCCTTATCAGGTGTGGGAAACCGGCATCAGGGGTGGACGAACGTACTGGGGTGCGCCAAGTATACCAGGTATACACAGTCACGCGCGGGGTACTCGTCCGCCGGGGCGTGCCTCGTAGTCACAATAACGCGGCAGCATTGACATACATGAGCAATGGAAACGGAGCCGAGTGATGGTTCGAATGGGGAAGCATACGACAACGGTACAAGCGGCGCTGATGCGTATAGCACTGGCGGCAGTGTTCGCAGCTACGCTATGTAGCGACGCGAGCGCGGTCGGTTTTGAGAGCCTCGCAGACGGTACGCTCTATGGGTTAAACACCAACCTGCCGGGTGAAGCGGTCTACACGGAAAACGGCATTCGCATGTCCGTCGAAAACTTCGTACTAGGCACCTCAGAGTTTTTCTTCTTCGCTGAAATCGGCGGACCGGGTTCGCAGAACTTCGCCACGAACGCCCTATCGCTGGACAACATCAGCGTTCGGTTTGACTTCGCCGACGCAGGTTTCGCCGTAAATCAAGTATCGTTCGAATACCTGGACCTCGGCGGAGCGAGCAATCTTTCCGTTAACGACGACACGCTTTTCATCCTGAACCCACTCGACAGTCTTCCGATGAACGTGGCACCAGGCATCACAGCCACTGTGGAAAGCGGTTTGATCACGCTCTTTGGCCCGATCGACTCGCTACTGATAGGCGGGCAGGAGTTGGTCATCGACAACGTGATCGCGGTCCCCGAGCCGGCAAGCGGCGCCCTACTCGCAATCACCATCTTGACTTGCTGGCGACGCCGACGAAAAACCAACGAACGAACCGCCTAGCGCTATAGCACCGATTCCCCTACCATTGTGAGCCAAAACTGACCCGACAACCGTGGTAGCCACATTCGGCTTGGGAGAGTACCCCCATCGGCGCACGACCCGTGGCATAACCAAAGCAAGACAATTCGACAGACCGTTGCTTCAGAACACGAACTACGCCGAGGCATCAACGCGCGGGACCACTCCGTCGCCTCCCTCGTCGAACATCTCCAGAACGTAGGCCGTGCGAACAAGCTCGGCCAGTGTGCCCGCCTCCATCTTGCTCATGACACGCGAACGATGAGTTTCGACGGTCTTATCCGCGATGCCCAGCCGATGGGCGACCTGCTTGTTAGCGAGCCCTTCGGCCACGAGCTGAAAAACTTCACGTTCCCGATGTGTTAGCCGCAACATGCGCCGTTGCGCTTCCCGCTTGGGGGCACCTTGAGCCCGAGCCAAACTCCCATGCTCCAAGGCGTCTAACACGCTATCGACCAGCCGCGAGACATCGCCGCGATTCTCGATACAATCAAACGCACCTGCCTTCATGGCACGAACCGCCTGCGAAACACCCACGGTTACCGAAAAGAACACAACGGGTACTGGATCATCACCCTTGGTTAACGCCTCCAGAAGCGTCAGCTTCGTGCAGTCTGGCAGTCGCGTTTCAGAAACAACGCATCCCACAGTTGTGGTCTTACGCAAGCCCTCAATCTCAGCGAGCGTGCCGCAAGGCGTGACACCAACACCCGCATTCTGGAGATGCAGACGAAGCCTTTGAATGACCTGTGGAACTTGCCCCAAAACACAAACCGTTGGCGGCGAATCCGACGCACCTTCGTGGAATGCGTATCGATCCCCGTCACACGCTCCGCGTATGCTCTTGTTGATCCCTTCCGACACTAGACGAGCCGCCCCTCACAATCCATTTGCCACACACTCACTCAACCTACTAACGAATTGCTACAAACAACCAAGAATACCGTGGCATATTCGCGCACCACGGTGGTTCCTCAAGATCATTTGAACACCTGTTCTATCGGAATTATTGAAACCCGTCGGCATACGGGATTACCCGATAAACGATGCCGTCATCCGAAAAAATGCCAAACATATTACACTCAAGAGAATCTTGGCACTCAAGAGAATTTGCGCGCAAGCACTGGTCTGCATTAGACCGTCTGCCATAGTTTTTCGACACAGAAATTTGGATAATTTTTCGTTGCGACTGCACAAGAATCTGTGATATCATGTCAACGATCGACTTGCTCGCCAACAGCGCTGCATTACGCTATAAACAACACCAATGCCAAAGCGCAGCGACCTCAAACACATTCTCATTGTCGGGTCGGGTCCCATCGTCATCGGCCAAGGCTGCGAGTTCGATTATTCAGGGACGCAGGCGTGCAAAGCACTTCGGGATGAGGGCTACAGGGTTTCGCTGGTTAACTCGAACCCGGCCACCATCATGACCGATCCGGCCACGGCCGACCACACCTACGTCGAACCGATCACGCCGGAGTTTATCAATAAAATTCTTGCAAATGAGAAGGCCGTAGGAAGACCCGTTGATGCCGTTTTGCCTACGCTGGGCGGCCAAACGGGCTTGAACTGCGCGATGGATGCCGCGCAACGCGGGATCCTCGACAAACACGGCGTCGAACTGATCGGCGCGACGGCAGAGGTGATCCACCGAGCCGAAGACCGTACGGCATTCAAAGAAATCATGATCGCCATCGGCTTGGATGTCCCGCGATCAGACGTCGCTAAGTCTTGGGAAGACGCGTTGAAGATTATCGAGCGCGTCCCACTCCCTGTCTGCATCAGACCGGCGTACACCCTGGGCGGTGAGGGCGGCGGGTTCTGCCGTACGATGAGCGAATTTGAGACAATCGCGAAACGCGGATTGGAAAAATCACGCGTCGGCGAGATCCTGATCGAAGAGGATCTGACCGGGTGGAAGGAGTACGAGCTGGAAGTCGTTCGCGACCGAGCTGACAACGTCGTCATTATCTGCTCGATCGAAAACATTGACGCGATGGGCGTCCACACCGGCGACTCGATCACCGTCGCACCCGCGCTAACGCTCACAGACAAAGAATACCAGCAGATGCGCGACAGCGCCGTGGCCATCATCCGCGCAATCGGCGTGGAATCCGGCGGCTGCAACATTCAGTTCGGCGTCGATCCCAAGACCGGACGTCAGGTCATCATCGAGATGAACCCGCGCGTGTCCCGGTCGTCGGCGTTGGCAAGCAAGGCCACCGGGTACCCCATCGCACGAATCGCGGCGAAGCTCGCAGTCGGTTACACGCTGGATGAGCTACCCAATGACATCACCGGCACGACACCCGCCAGTTTTGAGCCGACGATCGACTACGTGGTCGTCAAGATGCCACGGTGGACATTTGAAAAGTTTCCCGACTCCGACGAGACGCTGACAACGCAGATGAAGTCCGTCGGTGAGGGTATGGCCATCGGACGCACGTTCAAAGAGGCGTGGCAGAAATGCATCCGCTCCATGGAAGTGCAACGGTTTGGCTTTGGTCTCGACAAGAACGACAAATGGCTCAATGCGCTGAGTGACACGAGGGTGTCATCGAACAAGAACGGCCACGAAAAACCAATACCACTCGGCGGCACCACGGGCACGGAAGCACCACCCGACACGGAAGAATCGCACGCCAGCCAGTGGCCTATCCCGGCGGACGTGCTGACTGACAAGCTATCGCACCCGTGTCAGGGGCGTCCTTATTACATCCGATACGCGATGAAAATGGGCTGGTCGATCGAGAAAATCCAAGCGCTCACCGGTATCGATCCGTGGTTTTTGGGGCAGATGCTCGACCTGGTGGAGACGGAAACGGATACGCGTGAGGACCACTCGCGGAGCCGCATCAAGCAACTCGGCTATAGCGATGTGCAAATCGCCGGCGCGCAGTCAAAGACCACGCTCGAAGTGGCCGCCGAATCACAAGCGGCCGGCATCGCACCGGTCTACAAGCTGGTGGATACCTGCGCCGCAGAGTTCGCGGCACGAACGCCCTACTACTACGCCTCGCACGAGACCGGCTTTGAAAACGTGAACGCACCCGGTGTGACCACGACGGACGACGAGCTTCGTGTGACGGACAAACGCAAGATCATTGTACTCGGCGGCGGTCCCAACCGCATCGGACAGGGGATCGAGTTCGACTACTGCTGCTGCCACGCCTCCTACGCGGCCAAGGCTGCCGGATATGAGTCGATCATGGTCAACTCGAACCCGGAAACCGTCAGCACCGATTTCGACACGTCGGACATGCTCTTCTTCGAGCCGCTCACGCATGAGGACGTGCTGAATATCATCCGGCGGCTCAACAACGCGCCCCTGCTGCCGCGTCCGGTCGATCTTCCGGAAGAAGAAGCCGCGACACCCGTCAAACCAAGCGGCTCCGTCCACGGTGTGATCGTTCAGTTTGGCGGACAGACGCCGCTCAACTTAGCCCAGGGGCTCAAAGACGTCGGCGTGCCAATCATTGGCACGCAACCGGAGATGATTCACACGGCCGAGGATCGGGATCAGTTCCAGAAGGTCTTGCAGGAGCTTAGTCTGCTACAGCCGCCCAACGGCATCGCCCGCGGCCGGGACCAGGCGGTTGAGATCGCCGCGCGCATCGGCTTCCCCGTTCTCGTGCGGCCCAGCTATGTGCTCGGCGGACGTGGGATGAAGGTCTGCAACAACGACACCGACCTCAACGGGTTTCTCGATGAAGCGTTCGGCGCGTCAGACCGCAGCGCGACCGGCGGCAATCCGGTGCTCATCGACAAGTTTCTGGCCGACGCCATCGAGGTGGACGTCGACGCGATCGCAGACTACGGCTCCCCCGCCGATGAAAATAACGCAAGCGTCAAGCCGGTGTGCATGGTCGCCGGCGTCATGGAGCACATCGAGGAGGCCGGCATCCACAGCGGCGACAGTACCTGTGCCCTGCCGCCCTTCTCGCTCGGCCGCATGGTGATCGACGAGCTGTTTCGTTCGACCAAACGACTGGCCAAGCGCCTCGGCGTGTGCGGCGCGATGAACGTGCAATACGCGATCCTCAACCGCACGGTGTATGTGTTGGAGGTGAACCCGCGGGCCTCGCGAACGCTGCCGTTCGTGGCCAAGGCGACCGGCGTGCCGTGGGCGCAGGTGGCCACGCGCGTCATGCTGGGCGAGCCGCTCCGGCGGGTGTTGGACGAACTCGGCGTGGCAGAAACGCCGCGACCGAGGCACACGGCCATCAAAGCGCCCGTGTTCCCGTTCGATCGCTTCCCCGGCGTGGACGTCATCCTCGGTCCGGAGATGCACAGCACGGGCGAGGCGATGGCCATCGACTCCGACTTTGGCCGGGCGTTCGCCAAGGCACAAATCGCCACTGGCGTGCCGCTGCCGACCTCGGGCAATGTGCTCGTCAGCGTGAACGACACGGACAAACCACGGAGCGTGTCGATCGCACGCGAGCTATACGACCTGGGTTTCTCGATCTATTCCACACAAGGGACGCGCGAAGCCCTGGCACAAGCGGGCATCCCCGCGTCGCTCGTTTCGAAAGCCTCCGACGCGCACGACGCGCCGTTCCTGCTGGACCTGATCCGAAACGGCACATTGGACTTACTCATCAACACGCCGATCCGCACCGGCTCCGCCTCGGCCGAGGGTCGTTGGCGGTCGGCCGCCGTCGCCAAACGCATCCCGCTCATCACCACGCTAGCCGGAGCCCGGGCGGCCGTCTCCGGCATCCGCGCGCTCAGCAAGAACGAAGAAGGCGAAGATGCCCTGCCGCTGGAAGTGAAACCGCTTCAAGACTATTTCGCGTAGCGCTCCGCGACCCGTTCTTTAGCCACGCGGCTCAGGGGCATTTGTGCGAATCGTATGCCGGGTTATTGACCTACCCCGTCTTTGTACCGTGCGCGACCATGTCGGCGGCTACCGAAGAGGGCTTGGCCAGGGCGATGTCGGTCGTAACGGCGTCGAGTTTGTCTTTGATCTTCTCGATCTCGACAGTACCGCGGCTTTTTCCGGTTTTACCGAGCGCGCCTCCGGCTGCGGCGGCGCTGATCGCAGTCGCGAGCAACGCCATGATCTCCTCGGTAGACAAACCCCGCATCGCATCCATCGCGGCCCGCGTCAGTTGAAGCTCAGCCTCCAACTTTTGCCGAAACGCCTGACCGTCTCCCTTGAGCGATTCCAATTCTTGAAGCGTCTCACGGCCCACGCTGGCCAGCTTCGCGACCGTCTGCTGATCGAGCCGTTGCAACGTCGCCCTGATCGCGTCTACGTCCCGCGCCACAATGGCCGTTCTTTGGTCCAGCGCGCTCGTGTCATCTCGAATCGCTTCGATCTCCTCGACAACCTCTTCGTTCGCCTCGTCTGCGTCAACCAGTCGGTTTTCGATCTCGGTGTATTCCGGAAACGCGCCCAGCTTCAGCGCCAGTTGTGCGGCCCGCTCGCCCACGACGGCCACCAAATTTCGCTCTTGCACCGTCTGCTGCTGCAAGACGGCCAGCCGCTCATCGAACGCGGTCTTGAGTTCATCCATCGACTCGGCCACCGCGGGCTCGATCAGTTTGTGTTGCTCGGACAGCGTCGCGGTCTGATCACCGATGGCCTCAAGCTGCCGCTGCGACATACGCTTGGCGTTGCCCAGGGAGGGGTACACAAACTCATCCACGATCTTCTCGCAGCCGCCAACGCCTACAAACACCACCACCATCAATACCCAAACGCACCTTCCCATATGTCGCATCTCATGCTCCCGCCTGTTTACGTTTCATTCACCCACCCATACCACGCAACCGCAGCCCATACATCTGAACCGCAGCAAAGCAGCCACGCGGTGATAACGCGCGCCGCGATCGCGGCTAACGGGCGGCACGACGATCGGGCTCACAACTCGCGAACCTGGTTAGCAAGCTTGGGCACACAAGCGCGAGCCATGCCACGCGACATCCGCACGTGTGCCCCATTCTGCGCCCCCCTTGAAACGATTACCGCAGCCGAAAGGCCGCACTTCCCACGCGGCAAACGCCCTGCCATACCTTGCGGACGCCCCATCCGTCCGCATAATGAACCGGCTCAACGTATGGCTAAGCCGCACGAATGGAGAGCAGCCCAAGGCCTGCCGATCACTCGATGACATGACGCACGAACACACCAACACCATGGGTGATCCCGCCAGCAAAAGCCGAGCGCGTAGGCTCGTGTTGGCATGCGTGGCTGTGGTGATCGCCGGTGCCGGTCTTGCCGGCGCGGGTTGGTGGGCAACCCAGCCGAGTGCGCAGCAGCCCAACATCCTCGTCATCAGCCTCTGCTCGGTGCGGGCTGACCATCTCAGCAGCTACGGCTACGCACGGCGCACGTCACCCAATCTTGATCAGCTCGCCGGCGAGAGCACCGTCTTTGAACACGCGGTCACGCAGTGGCCCAAGACCGCCCCGGCGTTCGGGACGCTGATGACAGGCAAGTACGGACACACCACGGGCGTGACACGCATCACGCCGCAGCAGTTTCTCGGCGACGATCATGTGACGTTGGCCGAGGTCTTGCGAGACCACGGCTATGCCACGGCCATGTTTAACTCGACGCCCGCACTAAACCCCGCCACAAACTTGCTCCAAGGTTTTGAGACAGTGGACGACACCTACCGCAGCAAAACGCCGTATGCAGACGCGACAAGCGCGGCGACAACATGGATCCTGCAACCGCGAGAGAAGCCGTTCATGGCGTGGGTCCATTTCAACAACGCCCACCACCCCTACGTCGCACCCGGCATGCCCGAGGACATGTTCTTTAACGATGAGCACTACAAACACGAGCCGCTGCTTCAGTCTTTGCCCCGCACGCCGCTCGATCTACCCGTACCCGCGAGCCACCCATTCCGCCGGCAGATTTTGCACCCCGACCTCGGCGGTGCCCATCCTTCGGTCGCCGTACGCCCGGAACCTACGGCACTGGGGTATTACATGGCCCGGTATGATGCCGGAATCGCCAGCGCCGACGCGATGATCGGTAAGTTGCTTGACCGGTTGACCGAAGCCGGCCTCTTGGAAAACACGATTGTGCTCGTGGTATCGGACCACGGCGAGTCGATGGGAAAAAGCAACTACTACTTCGGACACGGGCGCTTCCCCTACGACGACTGCGCCCGAGTCCCGCTGATCGTCCGGCTCCCGAAAGACAATACGGCGCGCCGCATCACGGCACCGGTCCCGACGTTCGCCGTGATGCCCACGCTGCTGGAGTTGGTAGGCATTGCACCGCCCACCGACATCGACGCCCGCTCGCTCGTGCCAATCCTGCAGGGTCACGAGCCCCCGCGCTATGTTTTTGCGGAATCCGGCTATCAGATCGACTACACGTTGGCCGCCCGAGACGATACCTGGAAGCTGATCTACATACCCAATAAGCTCGATCAATCGTTGCAGCGCGGCACGGAATACGAGTTGTACAACCTGCGCACGGATCCGGATGAGCAGCACAACCTCTACAGTAACGCGCCAACGGAAGCCGCACGGCTGAGACATGTATTACACGATTGGTCTGACCCGTGGATCGACTACGCCTACGGCAAGGAACCGCAGAAAGCGCCAATTGTCGATGATGACACGCTCAAGAAACTCAAGGCACTGGGCTACGTCGACTAGCGGCCCCGGTGCTCCCGATGAAATGGGTTCGAAGCCGCCTTCGATGCGCCGCGCGGGGACGTCCTACAAGCCATACTCAAACAACCACACCGCGCAGGAGCCCAAACCAAACAGGCACCGGTTCACGCAGGGACTACGCGAAGCACATCAATACTTGGGTAGTTGGATTGCTCGGTCGTCAAGCGACGCGCCTCTTCCCAATCATTGGCATAGACGCGGAATTGCTTGACCGGACCCGGCTTTTTGTCGCCGGGGCTGATAAACGTGAAGTAAACGATGTAAGGTACCAGCATGGTTTCGTCCGTAAAAGCCGGGCATACCGACCCGGCAAGCCTATTGTACACATTCAGACACACAGCCGAAAACACGACACAGCGTCCGAAGCTTTAGTTCCGAAAACAACCCCAAACAGGCCACTCAACAACCATCGGCATAGCCGAAGCGGAATTATATGTCCGAAATTATCACGCAAAACACAAGAAACACGCCAGCACCCATCTTACCCCGATTCGATACGCCCGTCGAATGGCTATGGCAACGTCCTATCGGACATAGGATTGCAGCGGCTACGCGCGATCTGGAGTACCCGGCGGCGTTGACTTGGGCACCCCACTGGTCGATACAACCCCTGTGAGTACGCTGCTCGCGCCATGGGTTTAGTTGATGGTGTTTTCGGGCGGTGCTAGAATAAGGTGCGCTACGCCGAGCGCCGCCCGGCTGCCGCAACAGTTCGGTTTCTACCGGACCTTGCGGCACGCGTGTGGGGCGCTGGGGTCAAGAGCGGGTGGTTTCACTCGCTGGCGCACGGCAGGCTGGTCCATCGGCCTCGGCTGCCTTGCCACGACGGCAAGACGCCAAAAGCCAACGCAGGAGGAATCGCGTTATGTTTGAACGGTTTACTGACCGTGCTCGGAAAGTGATGGCGCTGGCCAATCAGGAAGCGCAGCGTTTCAACCACGAGTACATTGGCACGGAACACATTCTGCTGGGCTTGGTCAAAGAGGGCTCCGGCGTCGGCGCGAATGTCCTCAAAAACCTTGAGGTTGATCTGCGCAAGGTCCGCCTCGAAGTCGAGAAGCTCGTCAAGAGCGGACCAGAGACGGTCACGATGGGCAAGCTACCCCAGACGCCGCGTGCGAAGAAAGTCATCGAGTACGCCATTGAAGAAGCACGCAACCTCAACCACAACTATGTGGGCACCGAGCACCTGTTGCTCGGACTCCTTCGCGAGCAAGACGGTGTGGCCGCCCAGGTGTTAATGAACCTGAACCTACGCCTTGAGGACGTTCGCGAAGAGGTGCTCAACCTGTTGGGCGCAAGCGAAGAAGGTGATGAAGTCGGTTCCGGCGGTGGCGGTGGTTCGCCCGGTGAGTCGAAAAAGGGCAAGAGCAAGACGCCCGCCCTCGACTCGTTCGGCCGCGACCTGACCGAGATCGCCAAGCAGGGAAAACTTGACCCCGTCATCGGGCGTTCCTCTGAGATCGAACGCATCGTTCAGATTCTCTGCCGCCGCCAGAAGAACAACCCTGTGCTGCTGGGTGAGGCCGGCGTCGGCAAGACCGCCATCGTCGAGGGTCTCGCACAGCTCATCGTATCTAACGACATTCCGGAAATCCTGGCCGAGCGCCGCATCGTCGTGCTCGACTTGGCCATGATGGTCGCCGGCACGAAATACCGCGGTCAGTTCGAGGAGCGCATCAAGGCCGTCATGAACGAAGTTCGCCGCGCGGGCAACGTGATTCTATTCATCGACGAGCTACACACGCTGGTCGGCGCGGGCGGTGCCGAGGGTGCCATCGACGCCTCCAACGTGCTCAAGCCCGCACTAAGTCGTGGTGAAATCCAATGCATTGGTGCCACGACGCTGGACGAGTTCCGCAAGTACATCGAAAAAGACACCGCGCTGGAACGTCGATTCCAGCAAGTCATGGTCGAGCCGCCGAACGCCAAGGAGACGGTTCAGATCCTCATGGGACTTCGCGACCGCTATGAAGCCCACCACCGCGTCCGGATCACCGATTCCGCGTTGGAACACGCCGTGGAGCTGTCCGCGCGGTACATCACGCGGGTTCAGCCGGACAAGGCCATCGACGTGATGGATGAGGCCGGTGCCCGCGTGCGGTTGAAGTCCATGACCAAACCACCAGATTTGACAGAGCTTGAGCGCGAGGCGGAACGGCTCAACGGCGAAAAGGACGAAGCCGTCAAGAACGCCGACTACGAACGCGCCGCCCAGGTGCGCGATGAGCTCGACACGATCAAAACCAAGAAAAGGGCCTTGCAGAAGGAATGGCGTGATCGCAGTAAGGAAATCGACGGCGTGGTCGACGAAGAGATCATCGCCGAAGTCATCAGCTCGATGACGGGCATCCCGCTCACGAAGATGGGACGCGATGAGGCCAAGCGGTTGCTTTCGCTGGAAGATGAGTTGCACAAGAAGGTCGTCAGCCAGAGTGAAGCGGTCAGCGCCGTCTCTCGGGCCGTGCGACGAAGCCGAAGCGGGCTCAAGGATCCGAACCGACCGATGGGCAGTTTTGTTTTCGTAGGCCCGTCCGGCGTTGGAAAAACGTACCTCGCGAAGTGCTTGGCCGAGTTCATGTTTGGCGATCCGGAGTCACTCTTCGTACTCGACATGTCCGAGTACATGGAAAAGCACAACGTGTCACGGCTCATCGGTGCCCCTCCGGGCTACGTCGGCTACGAAGAAGGTGGACAACTCACCGAGCGTATCCGCCGCCGCCCTTACTCGGTCATACTCCTCGACGAAATCGAGAAGGCGCATCCGGACGTATTCAACATGTTGCTTCAGATCATGGAGGAAGGGCGCCTGACCGATTCCTTCGGCCGCCACGTTGACTTCAAAAACGTGATCCTCATCATGACCAGCAACATCGGCGCACACCGTATCACCGTGCAAGATGAATTCGGCTTTGGGAAACGTAGCGCCGACGTCAGCTACGACAAGATGAAAGGTGTGCTGCGTTCCGAGCTCGAGGACCATTTCCGTCCTGAGTTCATCAACCGGCTCGATGAAATCATCGTGTTCCGAAAACTGGTACACGACGATATGATCTCGATCATCGACCTCGAGCTGGCCAAGTTGGAATCGCGAATGGGTGAAAAAGGGCTCGAACTCGAAGTCCGCAGTGACGCAAAAGACTTCCTGGTGGAACACGGCACGGATGAAAAGTTCGGTGCGCGCCCCTTGCGTCGCGCCATCGGCCAACACCTGGAAGATCCGCTTTCCGAAGCCATGCTCCGGGGTGAATTTGATAACAAGAACAAGGTAGTCGTGACGTTCAAGGCATCGGAACACGAAGGCGAAAGAGGCCAACTCGCGTTGGAGGGCGTGTTCGTCGAGACGGAAAAGCCCGAGCCCGTAGCAGCTCACTCGGACGACACCTAAGCCTGGGCATCAGATCATTGGAGAACGACCTTGTGCGCGCGGCCTGCGGCGATTGTTGTCCGGGCCTCGCGCACTTTTTTTATCCGACCGAACCAATCCCATGCGAAACACGTCATACCTATCTACGACCGTGATCTTGCTGTATTGCGGCATGAACGGTGGCCATTACGCCTCGGCGCAACCACCAACCCAAGCAGCATCTAGCACCGAAGAGGGCAGCGCCGCACTAAAGGTTCCCGCAGCGGCACCACGGCCTTTCATCCTTGATGACAAAGGCAGCCGCATTCCGGTCACCATCGGAGCAGCACCTGGTTATGTCCCCGACACGACCTGCCGGAGTTGCCATGCAAGCTTGTACAACAGCTACCAACACGTAGGCATGGCCCGGTCCCTGTTCGAGCCGTCCAGCGACAATACCATAGAAGATTTCACCAACGGAAACTTCTACCACAAAGCATCCGACCGCCACTACGAGATGACCCACCGCGACGGCAAATACTTCCAAAAAAGATACCAACTAGACGCTGACGGAAACCGGATCAACGAAATGGAAGCGTCGGCCGATCTCGTCATCGGCTCGGGCAACACGGTTCGCACCTATCTGACGCGTAATCCAATCGGCGAGCTTTTTCAGTTGCCGGTAAGCTGGTACACGCAAACCAAACGGTGGGCCATGAGCCCGGGGTACGACCTTCCCAATCACGTAGGATTCTTAAAGCAGATCAAGCGGGATTGCTTGTTCTGCCACAACGCCTATCCAGAGCAAGCGGCAGGAACCGACACCTTCGGCCACCCCGCGACCTTCCCGGCCAAGCTCCCCAACGGCATCGGCTGCCAACGTTGTCACGGACCGGGGGCAGAGCACCTGCGCGTGGCTTACAAGCCGTCCTCCGGCGTCAATGCCATCCGCAAGTCGATCGTCAACCCGGCTCGGCTTGAACCCAAACTTCGGGACGACGTCTGCTACCAATGCCACTTACAACCGTCGGCAACCCCCACCAGCTTCATGCGCGTCACCGGCCGAGGCGACTACTCCTATAAGCCGGGCGAACCGCTTATAGATTATGTGTTCATTGTCGACTACCAAAACGAAGAAAAAAAACGCGAGCGTTTCGAGATCAACCACCACCCCTATCGCCTGAGACAAAGCCCGTGCTACACCAAAAGCGACGGCGCGATGTCGTGCATAACCTGCCACAACCCACATCAAAAGCCACCAGCCAGCGAGAAGACAGCGTACTACCGTGACCGGTGCCTGACCTGCCACGCCAACAACGACTGTCAAACGCCAACGAAAGAGGCCAAGGGCGGAGACTGCATCGCCTGTCACATGCCGGCCCACCGAACGGAAGATGTCATCGAGATCGTCGCTACGGACCATTTCATCCAACGCGACCCGCCCCAGACAGAATTCGTAGCACCACGAAAAGAGAAACGTAAGCAGAAACTTGGGCGACCACACGCCTATTTCGAAGACCATAACCTAGACGACTCGACGCTCGCGCTCCACATGGGGTTGTTGGCAGCGCGCCAAAAAGATATTCAAAAACTCAAGCCGCTTGAAAGCTATTTGAAGGAAAACGAACCCGATGACGTCGAGCCCTACCTATACCTGGCGCTAGCCCAACGGTTCTTTGGCAAGCATGAAGACGCGGAGACAACCTACCGCACGGCCCTCGAAAAGCACCCGAACGCTGAAGCCATCCACAGCGGGCTTGCCCACGTGTTAGCGCGTCAGAATCGTTACGAAGCGTCGGTCGCGGCGGCG
Organism: Planctomycetota bacterium; assembly: GCA_024278695.1. Taxonomy (GTDB): domain Bacteria; phylum Planctomycetota; class Phycisphaerae; order UBA1845; family UBA1845; genus JAJRSP01. The sequence goes on from JAJRSR010000167.1 coordinate 14,987, forward strand.
CGCAAGGCCATCACGTTGAACCCTGTTTCTGCCGACGCCTTCCACCTGCTTGGCGTGGCGCTCCAATCCTTGGGACGAACGAACGAAGCAGGTCCGGCTTTTCAGCGGGCGCTACAGTTGCGCCCGTTCCACAATGACGCCCGATCAAACCTGGGCAAGTCGTACGCAGCCATCGGCGACCTCGCCGGAGCCGCCAAAGAACACGCCACCGTCATCGCGATTGACCCGCTGGACACTGCGGCCTACGTGGACCTTGCGACGGTACTCGTATTCCGTAACCGCCACGATGAGGCGCTCAAGCGCCTACGCCACGGGATCAAACTGAATCCGAATGCGTTTCGACTGCATGAAACGCTCGGTCTGATTCTGGCCATCAACAACCAACACGAGTTAGCGATGAAGTCAGCCAACAAAGCCCGTGAGCTTGGCGCGGGCAAAGCAACCTACTCAGCTATCGAGGCGGCGGCACTGCTTCACAAGGGCGACAAGCCCGGAGCCCGAGCCGCTCTAAGCCAGGCTCGTAACCGGCAATCCACAAGCATTCTCAAGAACACACTCTTGGGTCGAATTCGAGCCAACCTGAACAAGCAGTGATCGCTCGCGCCAACTTGCCCGCCCATCGGAGAAAAAACTTCCGGCGCGGTGTTCCGCGCTAACATCCTCATCGCCCGTACGTCATCTTTCCATGCAGCACTGTCCGTACGGTCCGATCCCCGTTCGCGTCACCGGACAAACTCGCCACCACATCCGTATCAATGCTGATCATTTCCGGTATTCGTCAACCACTTCGGTTGTCTCAGGCCTGCGCCAGGGGTAGAATCCCCGAATGGAATGGTACGCGTAGTACGGACTAGCGCAAAGCCACGCATCGTGAGATTCTTGCAAAGCCATGCCGAACGCACAGCAACAACTGTCGCGACTCACGCGCCCAGCCGCAGCGATCATCATGCTGGTCCTGCTGGGCACCAGTGCCACGCCGCAAGCTCATGCCGCGATCAACATCAACATCACACAGGTTGGTTTCCCTGCGATCAACGGAACCGGAACAAACGCCAACGTCATACGCAAGAGCGCCTGGACCCCCATCATCGTCGATCTGGATTTGATCGACGAGACCGCGTTTGATGGGACACTGCGCGTGGCCCAGTTCGATGGCGATGGCGATCAGTATTTCGATCGCGTAGACATACACCTTCGCGCCGAAACCGGCGGCGCTCAACGCGTCTGGCTCTATACCCTGGTCAACCCGAATCGCAACGAAGGGCAGGTGTTCGTCGAGCTGCTCGGACCACAAGGCGAAATGGTCGAGTTCATTTCCGCAGGTGAGCGTGTACTGGCGGCCGGCCCCGTCGATAACAACCAACCAGTACAGATCGATGACAACGCGATGCTCGTGCTTTCGGTAACCGCCGGTGCGTTGGGACACGTCAAGGCGTTGGCCACCTCCGACGATACTACCAGCTACTTCCGTGACATTTACGTCGCTCACCTCGGTCCAAGCGAGCTGCCGGAGCTATGGATCGGTCTGGAAGCCATTGATGCCGTTGTCTGGGACGACGCCGATCCCGACGACCTCACCCCACGGCAAACCGATGCCCTGATTCATTGGGTCCGCCAAGGCGGCGTCCTGCTCATGGCGGCGTCACGGTCTGCTGCTGCGGTAAAACTCTCCAAACGGCTCGACCGCATCCTTCCGATCGATATTGGCGAAGTCGCACCGGTAGACAATCTGCCGTCCGTCCGCCAGGAATTGCTCACACGACCAGTCATCGTGGAAGGCACCGATAGCTCTCGTGTGCCCGCGCAGCGAACGAGCAACGACCTGTGGTTTGAGGAACCATTTCCCACCCCCGTGCCGATCAGTCGCTGCACCCTGAGACCCGGCGCGACGCGTATCGCACCGCTGGACGAAGACGAACCGTTAAGCGTCGCACGCCGGCGTGAAGGTCGCGGGCATGTGATCTTCTTTGCCGTTACCATTGGCGACTTGCTAAGCGGTGGCGGTGGTGCCCGGTTACTTTTCGAAAAACTCTTTTGGATCAACCAGCGGCACAACCCAGACGAGTACGGCGTGGACGCCGTGTCCCTGTTTTCGGAAGTGGTCGGTGCCGTCGCGTTCTCGACATCCAGCGGCATCTACCTGCTAGCGGCGTCGATCTTTTCCATCGCTTATGTCGTGGCGGCCACCGGCGGCGTCTGGTGGTTTCTTGGAAAGCGCGGGCGGCGAATACACAGTTGGTCGGTCTTCGGCATCGTGGCGTTGGTGGCAGCCTTCCTCAGCGTTACGGGCGTGCGTGCGTTCCAGGGGTTCGGCGATCGCGTCCATCAGATCAGCGTCGTTGATCTCGCGGCTGGCGACAGCTTCGGCTACGCCTCCATCTTTTTTGGGTTAAAGACCGCCACAGATGCAAAGCTCGATGTCTGGCTCCCGCAAGACCCCAGTCGCGACATCGAGCCAGCCGACTCCCACACCTTCCTCCGCCCGCTACCGTCCGGTCAGGACCTTTTTGAAGAAAGCACCAGCTTCACCGACCCCATCGCGTACGGACTCTCGCCGTCCGTCGGCGCGGTAGAGGGTGCCAGATTCCGCGCGACGCTCAAACGGTTCGAAGGTCGATGGGATGGTGCCATCGGCGGAACCGTCACCGGCAACCTCACGTCCATCCGCCGCGTCTTTTCCGACGAAAGCTATGTGACCAACGAACTCGGCATCGACCTCACGAACTGCTGGTTGATTCATTCCACCAAGGACATGGAGAACGATTACGACGACGTGGCCAGAGGGTTCCGCAGTGACAATTACGTATTCGCGTTCCCCATTGGTAACCTCAAGAAAGACGGCGGCAAGGTCTTCGTGGCCGATCGATGCTACAAACCGACTGCGGACGAAACGCTCAATACGTTTCTCCTGCGCTCCATGCTTTCCCGCGCGCAAACAACCTGGAGCCGCGCGTTTCGCTCGGTGCTCTCCAACATAGGCCTCGGCGAGACGGTGGCGGCGGCCGGCACGCTGGCCGATGTCCAGAAGGCCATGCTCCTCGCCACCACCGTGGGTGAGATGGACCCGGGAAGCCTCAAGAGCGTGACATCCCAAGTCACCGGTATCAACCAAACCTGGTCGCGTGATCGCCTGCGCTGGCTTGATCTTCGCAATCAGTTCACGCGCGACACGGCCGTCTTGATCGGCTTCGCACAAGACCCGGGCCCAACGCGGCTGTTCCGCAGATCAGGAAACGATCGCTATCGGGCGATCGAACCGGAACCCGAATACTCCTGGACCATGTACCGAATTCTCATCCCCGTATCGAAGGGCAGCTCGGATGAGGACAAACACACTTCGACCTTACCGGTCGACGGCGCCCCCGCAACCACAGGAAGCCGATCTTCATGATCCAAACCATTAACCTGACCAAACGCTACGGCAAGCTCGTAGCGCTAAACAACCTCCACCTCAACATCGAGGAAGGCGAGTGCTTTGGCTACATCGGCCCCAACGGCGCGGGCAAGACCACCACGATCAAGATTCTTGCTACGCTCCTACAACCCACCTGGGGCGAGGCGCGCATCTGCGGCCACGTCATCGGCTACGAATCTCGAAAAATCCGACCGCTCATCGGGTATGTGCCCGACTTCTTCGGCGCGTATGAAGACATGGTCGTTCAAGAGTACCTGGAGTTCTTCGCCAGCGCCTACAACATCACCGGCAAACAACGAACCCGCATCGTCGGCGACGTGCTCGAACTAACCGACCTCGTCTACAAACACGACGCCCTGGTCGATTCTCTCTCACGCGGGATGCAACAACGGCTGAGCATCGCACGCGTGCTGCTTCACGACCCCAAGGTGCTACTCCTGGATGAGCCGGCCAGCGGACTCGATCCGCGCGCCAGAATCGAAATCCGAGAGCTACTCAAAGAGCTGCACAAGATGGGCAAGACCATCGTCATCAGCTCACATATTCTCCACGAGCTAGCCGAGCTATGTACGACCGTCGGCATCATCGAACAGGGGCAGATGCTTTTCAAAGAGCCAATCTCGGAGATTATCCGCCGCGTCAAGACCGGTTCCAAGCTCCACGTCCGCGTCGTGGAACAGCAGGACCTGGCCGCCCTGTTGCTACAAAAAACAAGAGGTGTCAGAAGCGTCGAGCCAGACAACGGACGGCTTCTCGTCGAGCTCGACGAACAAACGCACGACTTCACCGCCATTACCAAGCTGTTGATTCAAAACAACTTCCGCATCAGCGAAATCAAAGAGGAAGAAGTCAACCTCGAAACCGCTTTCATGCGGCTTACCAAGGGCATTGTGCAGTAGCCACCCATGAATCAAGTGATTGCCAAGCTGTGGTTGTGGTTCTGGCGGCTCGTGCCGGCCAACCCGATTCTCGTGCGCGTGGTCCACGGCGCTTCACGCCGTCCGCGCCACGCGTGGCTGCGTTTCGCGTACCTTGCCATCCTGCTGCTCGTCGTGCTCTTCTCGCTCAGCAGCTACATGACCGGTACAAACGCCTCGCTGTCGGAACTGGCGAAGGGAGCGTCGCGCACGTTCGCCTGGGCGTCCATGACACAACTGGCGCTCATGAGTTTCCTCGCGCCGATCTTCACCGCCTCCGCCATCACCCAAGAACGCGACGCCCAGACGTTTAACATTCTGCTATCGACGCCGCTATCCAGCGCACAGATCGTGTTTGGCTCTCTCATGAGCCGGATGTATTTCCTGCTCATGCTGCTCGTGGCGGGTCTGCCGATTTTCCTGGTAACGATGGTCTACGGCGGCGTGACCACCGGACAGATTCTCGAAAGCTTTGCGATCTCCTGCGCTACGGCCATGATCACCGGGGCGCTCGCCATTTTTGTCGCGATGTCAGCTATTGGCACGCGCCGAACCATCTTCTCGTTCTACCTGCTGATCGGGTTCTACCTGCTTGCCGTCTACATGGTGGGCGTCATGTGGGACCGCACCTGGGTGGAGGCGTCCACGCCGAACCTAGCCGGGCAAAAAATGAGCTGGCTCACGCCGTTCCACCCATTTCTAGCGCTACGCGTGGCGCTCAACGACGTCTACGCGCCGCCAGAAAGTCGGCTGACGGCGTATTCCGGCATCGTCCGCTTCGCCCTGGCCCACCCGGCCACGGCCTATGTCATCTGGACGACGATCACCGCGTTCCTGCTCACCGTGCTCAGCATTTTCTACGTCCGGCGCGGCGCCAAAACCGGCGAGCCGACCATCTTCAAAACCATCACCGATAAAATCCCCGGCGGTCGTCGCGAAGCCACCACAAGACCGCCGCGCACCGTCTGGTCCAACCCGGTAGCCTGGCGGGAGGCCAAGACCCGGGCGGCCACCAGCGGCATGATCCGCTGGATCACGGCGATTGCCGGCTTCGTCGGTTTGCTGATTCTTTTCGCGTACCATGTGACGGGCAACCTCTCAACCTCTGTCGTTCGCGTCTTCGTCGGTATGATCACGATCGTGCAGTTCGCGGTCGCGCTGATCATCGCAACCAACACGGCCGCAACCTCCATGACCAAGGAACGCGAAGCGAAAACGATGGACGTACTCCTGACCACACCGGTGACCAGCAAGTACATCCTCTGGGGTAAACTGCGCGGGCTCGTCACGTTCACCGCGCCGCTGCTGGCTGGCCCCGTGGTCATGCTGCTATCATTCGGAATCTACGGCGCATTTTCCGCTGACAGACCACCCGCCATCTGGATCGAGACCGGCGTGGAGCTTGCTGCCCTGCTCACCATCTTCACCGCGTTGGCGTGCGTTCTCGGGCTCAAGATTTCAATGACCGCCAAGAAGAACGTGACGGCCGTGATGTACAGCGTTGGGATTCTGATCGTCGCGTGCGGTGCGGCCACGGGCATCGGCTTTGCCATCGTCGATCAAGCCGGCGGCGAAATGGGTGCGCTACTCGCCCCGTTCACGCCCTTCACGGCCATCCACGTCCTGGTGGACCCCTCGACGCTTTACGCCACACCGGCAGATTTTGAGAGCGGCGCGACCACGGCTCGCGCTTCGGCGTTCGTCGGTAGCCTTGTCGCCATCGCCCTTTTTGCCTTCATCGCCTGGCGCGCCTACGCCGCGCTCGTTCGCGATTTCGACATGACCATGCGGAAACAAAGCGGCGGCTAGCCGCGTACCGCCCAAGGAGAATCATCCGATGTCACACGTGCACGCCAACCGAATCATCCTGACGACCGCCCTCGCCGGACTTGTCACGCTCACATCCTGCGGTGCACCAGGCCTCTTGCTGACGCCGGTCTCCGTCCGGCGCGAGCTGGTCGAGACGGAGTTGTCACGCGATAGCTTCTTCGCCTCGGACAAAATCGCCATCATCGACGTTTCCGGTGTATTGATGAATGCCCCGACCCCGCAGCTCATGGGTGAGGGTGAACACGCCGTGGCCATGCTGCTCGAAAAACTGGAAAAAGCGCGGCGGGACAACAACGTAAAAGCCGTCCTGCTGCGGATCAACTCTCCCGGCGGCGGCGTCGTGGCGAGCGAACTGATGCACGACGAACTCATCCACTTCAAAAAAAGCGGCAAGCCCGTCATCGCGGTCATCATGGACGTCGGCGCGAGCGGCGGCTACTACATCGCTTGCGCATGTGACGAGATCATCGCCCACCCCTCCAGCATCGTCGGCAGCATCGGCGTCATCATGCAGATGTTTGAGATGTCGGGGACGCTCCGGAAACTCGGTGCCAGCGCCACCGCGATCACCTCGGGCGCTTTCAAAGATACCGGCTCGCCGTTTCGCCAGATGCGTCCGGAAGAACGTGACGTATTCCAGAAACTCGTCGATGACATGTACGAAAGATTCGTCGCCGTCGTGAATGCCGGGCGACCGAAGCTCGACGAGGCGACCGTCCGCAAGCTGGCCGACGGCCGGGTCTACTCAGCCACGCAGGCGCTCGAAGCCGGGTTGATCGACCGCATCAGCACCCTCCGTGAATCGATCGATACCGCCGAACAGCGCGCCGGACTCAACGCGGTACGCCTGGTCACCTACAACCGACCGCTCGGGTACCGCCCGAATTACTACGCCATGCCGCCACACCCAAACACCCCGACCGTCAACATGATCAACATCGACGCTCGCAGCCTGTTCGAGGGCACAACGCCGAGGTTCATGTACCTGTGGCACCCAGGCTCATAACGGTTCCAGCTAATCCTGATAGGCGTCATGGCAATCGCCGCAGGTGCTTTTGATGCTCCGCACGAGTTTCTTCATCGTACCATCGTCGGCCTTATCATCCTTGCGAGCCTCGGCGCTCAGCACGAGCGCCGTATCGCGAAGCTCCCGCGCCCACACCTGGTAGTCAGCCTTGGTCTCGTGATACTGATTGACGTTCGATAGCTCGGCAAGAACCTGTGACAGCACCTCGATCGTGGCAAGCCGGCGCGGTGTCTCTTTGTCTGTGACCGCCTTCTGCAGCCGCTTGAACATCATCCCCTGCCCACTCATCAACCCCGACACGGTAGCCACCGGCTTGAACACTTCCGTCTTCGCGCTTTCTTCGGCTACCGAAACACTGGAAAAAGCAATCATGCCCAAGACCAACGCACCCGACATCCCCACGACCGCAACCATTCGCTTATTCATTTCGCAATCTCCCGTGATTTACCGTTCTCTTTCTGACTATTCCAATACGTAATGGCGCTACTTCGACAACAGCAACCGCCGCTCCACAATGCCATGCGCTTGGCAGTAGCCGATCAGAAGCTGCACATAAGATTCACGAACGTGCGCCGCGTCGCCCAAACCGATCGACGCTTGCACTCCCGCAATGGCCGCTTCACTCGGTCCTTCGACCTCTACAAAAAAACCCAATGCTGCCGGTTCGTCCAGCTCGACACGGCACCCATCAAGCAGCCAACTCTCGCGGCGCTTCTCGTAGGTTAGAACCGGCATGAACCCGCAGCCCGCCATGATGCGCTCGGCCGCTGCCGCATCGTTGACCGTAACCTCCCACTCCTCGCGCGTTTTCAACGGTCCCGGCCTTCGGGCACCCTTGAAGGTCAACATCGTCGTTCCCTCTGAGCCGTCATCCCGCCGCGTCGCACGAACGCGTAGCCCGCATCCGCCTTCGCGTAGGGAGCCATCCGCGCGATCAAGTATGACGTTGGTCTCCGTGACCAATCCGTCACACACCGCGCCAGCCCGACGCAAGTGATCACGCACCACATCATGCGACGCCACGCGAAACTTGGCTTCCATCTCAATCGGCATGAACCGCCATCTCATCCAAACGCGATAAACATCATGATCGTGTCCCCCATAGCTTTAGCTATGGGGGACACGAATCCCCGGACCGAATCGCAGCACCCAAACGATTCGTATTTCTCGAAACCAAACATCAACCCACGAACAATTCGACTCCCCCATCTCAAAAGAGGCGGGCCATCTATCCAACCACTAATTTGCCACCACGTTCACCAACCGCCCTTTAATCACGATCACCTTCCGCACCGTCTTGTTCGCCAGCGCCGCTTTGACACGCTCATCGGCCAGGGCAGCCGAGGAAATCGTCTCCTCGTCCGCGTCCGCCGCGACGGTGATCCGCGCCTTGACCTTACCGGCTACCTGTACTGCGATCTCAACCTCATCGTCCCGCGTCAGCGCCTCATCAACTTCCGGCCAAGCCTCAAACGCCAGCGTCGTGTCATGACCAAGCCGCCGCCACAACTCCTCAGCCAGGTGCGGCGCAAACGGAGCCAGCAGCAACACAAACGGCTCCACCACCGCACGCGGACGGCGTTTCAACGGCGTCATATAATTCACAAAATCAAACAGCGCCGCGATGGCCGTATTGAGCTTGAGCTGCTCCAGGTCTTCACCCACGCGTTTGATCGTTTTGTGCAGCATGCGCAACGCGTCCTTCTCGGGCGCGTCATCGCAAAGCGCCGGAGAAAGCCCGTCCGTCATTTCATCGACCACCAACCGCCAGATTCGCTGACAAAGTTTGAACAACCCCGGCACGTCGCGCGTGTTCCACGGCTTCGACGCGTCGAGCGGCCCCATGTACATCTCATACAACCGAAACGTGTCCGCACCGTACTCCGCGATGATCTCATCCGGGTTCACGACGTTCTTGAGCGACTTGCTCATCTTCGCGATCACACGAGACACCGGCTCGTCCGACTCCGACACCACAAAGTGATCCGGCGAAGTTTCCGTCACGCGGTCCTCGGAAACGAGCACGCCGCGTTTGTCCTTGAACGCAAAGCCCTGTATCATCCCCTGGTTAAACAGCTTCTGAAACGGCTCGCACGTCGTCACATGCCCCAGATCATACAAAACCTTGTGCCAAAACCTGCCGTACAAGAGATGAAGCACCGCATGCTCCGCGCCGCCGACGTACAAATCCACCGGCATCCAATACTTCTCGGCCTCCGCATCGCAGAACCGGTGTTCGTTATGCGGATCGAGAAACCGCAGGTAATACCAACAAGAGCCGGCCCACTGCGGCATCGTGTTCAGATCACGCCGGTACGACGTGCCATCGCGCGACACCTTCACCCATTCCTTCGCGCGACCAAGCGGTGGCAACGGTAGCGTGTCCGCATCATCCGCAGAAGGCGTCGGCTTGAAGTCCGCCATCGGCGGCAATTCCAACGGCAGCTCATCTTCATCCAGCGCGACCGACGCACCGTCCTCATCGTGCATCACCGGGAACGGCTCCCCCCAATACTTCTGCCGGCTGAAGATCCAATCGCGTAGCTTGTAGTTCACAGCGGATCGCCCCAGGCCACGCTCTTCGAGCCAAGCCGTGATCCGCGTCATCGCGTCTTCCGTGGACGCACCGTTGAGATCACACGGCGCACCAACCACGTTCACCGTCACATCCGGCGCGGGGGAATTAACGGCTACACCTTTCCCGGTAAACGCCGCACCCCACGTCGCACAATGCCGCACATAGTGCGCGATCAGTTTTCCAACGCCCGCGCCACCCCGCAACACATCGAGCGTTTTTTGACTCAACCCGGCGCTGCGATCACGGGTGGCCGCAATGGAATCGGCCAGCTCAGGAAACTCCGAAGACACATCATCAAGCCCCGATGCCGCCTGCGCGTCCATGCCTGCGACCATCGCCCCGAGCCGATCCTCGATCCAATGCGCCGTTGGCTTGACGACGCAGCGAATCGGAAGCTGAAACTTCGTCGCAAACTCAAAATCGCGAGAATCCCCGCTCGGCACGGCCATGATCGCACCCGTGCCATAACCCGTCAGCACATAGTCCGCGATCCAAACCGGGACCGGCTCGCCCGTCACCGGATTGATCGCAAACGCACCGGTAAACACACCCGTTTTGTCTTTCGTGTCAGAGGTACGATCCAAATCCGAACGGTGGCGCGACGCGACCACATACGCCTCGACGGCTTCGCGCTGCGCCTCGGTCGTGATCGCCTCGACCAGCTTGTGCTCCGGGGCCAGTACCATATAGGACGCCCCGAACAGCGTGTCCGGTCGCGTCGTGTAGACACGAATCGCATCCGGCATCGTCTCGAAATCCGGCTTGCCTGTAGAACACTCAGTTCGCTCAGCGTGTACCCAACCATCACGATCGATCCGCCACTTGTCAGCCAGCGGAAACAACACCTCGGCCCCGGTGCTACGCCCCACCCAGTTGCGCTGCATCAGCTTGATCGGCTCCGGCCAATCCAACCCGTCCAGATCGGAAAGCAATCGGTCGCCGTACTTCGTGATGCGCAGCATCCACTGCCGCAACGGCCGGCGAAACACCGGGTGGCTCCCGCGATCGCTCAGCCCTTGGTTATCCACCTCCTCATTAGACAGCACCGTACCCAGCGCCGGACACCAGTTCACCGCAACCTCATCAAGAAACGCGAGCCGCTGTTTATCGAGCACGGCGCGCCGCTCGGCCTCACTGACATCCGACCAACGGCGTCGTCCAGGCGCTTCCTTCTCTCGAACGATACCCAGTGCCGCGCTCACGCCCCACGCGCCGGATTCCAACTCAGCCACCAACGCCGCGATCGGCCGCGCACGACCAACGACCGCCGCGCCGTCCGGTCCGGTCCAACGGCACTGATCGTCGTACCAACTGTGGTACATCTGCAGGAAGATCCACTGCGTGAACTTGTAGTACTTTGGTTCGCAAGTCACGACCTCACGATCCCAGTCATAGCTGAACCCGAACATGCGTAACTGCCGCCGGTACATGTCGAGGTTTTTGTTTGTCGTGTCGGCCGGGTGAACGTTGTGCTCGATGGCGTACTGCTCAGCCGGAAGCCCAAACGCATCAAACCCCATCGGGTGAAGCACGTTGAACCCGCGCATACGCTTGTATCGCGCGATGATATCCGTCGCGCAATAGCCCAACGGATGCCCAACGTGCAGCCCGGACCCACTCGGATACGGGAACATGTCGAGAATGTAGTATTTCGGCTTGGTCGTGTCGGCACCGGGTTCGCCGGGGTTGAGCGTCTTGAACGTGCGGTGCTCGGCCCAATAGGCCTGCCACCGCTGCTCGATCGCCGTAAACTGATACCGCCCGAGCTTCTCGGGTCGCCTGTCGCCGGAAGCCGCCGGCACGTCTTGGTTTGCCTGAGTCATCACGTCATTAACAGCCTTGGTAGAACCGGAATAATTCACAAGAGCGGATGGTAAGTCAGACCGATACCCCCTACAAGCGAGCGGCGGGCTATCGACCCAGCCAGGAGCGTTTTGAGCACGAAGTGACGCCTTTTCCCCCACAAACTACGGGTTGTCCGGCCACATAACCGACTTTAAAATCAGCAGGGTAAACGGGAGGTCGAGATTCAGTTGACTATGCAGAACAATCCATCGGAAGCCACCGACACGCCATCGGAACCGCCGACCGGCGCCCACGCGCTTGAGGTGGCCGCCAGGCTCGGGTTCGGACCGCTTAGCCCGCAAGCCCAGGAGGCTTGGCACGGGCACGGCACCCCCTGCGTCACCTGCGGGCAGATTGTCCGCCGCGACGCGACGGCGTGCGGACATTGCGGGCAGAATCTCCGCCCGGCAATGCTTGAGAAGATGAAAGCGCACGCCGGACCCTGGTACGTTTTGGAGCACCTACGGCCGTTCCCCGGCATCAACCTGGAAACAATCGTCAAACAGATTCACCGTGGCGTGCTCACGGAAACGTCCATCGTCCGTGGACCGGCCACCAACCACCAGTGGCGCTTTGCCCTGGAGACGCCCGGTCTCTGCCGGTACTTCGGAAAATGTTGGCACTGCTTCAGCCAGATAGGCCAAGCCGAGATGAGCTGCCAGCAATGCGGTGAACACCTGACGTTCGAGCCGCAAAGACCGAGTGCCATGAACCATGCCGCACGCGGACCAGTAACTTGCGGTACCCATGCGCCAAACGGTAGCGCTCCGGGCGCACCCGGCGCAGGTGCCGCATCAACCGAAGCACCTTCCGCAGCGGCGGCACCGTTCACGGCCGCCCGCGCCCGGTTCAACGAAGACGCGGCCAACCAGACCGGTGCAGCAGGTGCCACCACCTCCGAACTCGATCAGCTTCGCGCCGCACTCAGCCAGGGCGTCATCAACGCGCCCGACTCACGCGTGGACGCGCCAGCCACCATCGCCGGCATCCGCGCCGGATGGTTCGCGGCCGGCGTCGTTGTCATTGTTCTCGCCTCGTTGTGGATGATCTCGAACAGTAGAAGCAGCAACACGCCACCCCAGGCAGGGGTCAACATCACGGCACCGGCAAACACCGCACCAAAGCCAAACACACCAAACCCATAGCGCCAC
>JAJRSR010000168.1 GCA_024278695.1 Planctomycetota bacterium
AAAGACCAACGAACCGATCCCATTCAGGGAAAAATCGAACAAGTCGGTCCGTTTCGGGTGTTGCGCGTTTGGGGGACACCGGCGCAGATGGGCTTTGCACATGGATACCTGATGGCAGACGGCATCGTGACGACGCTGAACGAAGCGGCCGCGGTTATCCCGAAGCAGCAACGTAGCGCGTACGACAGAGCCCAGTCATCCATGATCCGCTTTGTCGATGTTCCCGAACGGGCAGCCGAGGAGCTTCAAGGCATCCTGCGCGGCATGAAAGCTGCCAAGGGCAACCTACCGAAGCTCCCAGCACTCGGGCGGGCGATCACGCTGAATGATCTGATCCTGCGGAACGCGGGTGACATGCTACGGGCGTACGGCTGCTCCGGATTTAGCGCGTGGGGAAAGAAGACTGGATCGCTCGGGGTGGTGACGTCGCGCAACTTTGACTTCCCCATTCCCGGCAGAAAATCACTTAACGAGCAACTGATCCTCGTACGTCAGCCGATCGGTCGCCGACAGGTGATGACCGTAACTTGGCCCGGCTACATCGGCGCGTTCACCGGCGTCAACGACCACGGCGTGTGCGCGTTCATGCACGACGGCACCGGCGGAAAAAACAAACAACCCACGGGCAAGCAAACGCCGCTACCGCTGGTGCTGGCCGACCTGCTCGAACGCGGCGAACCGTCGGCCGTGTTCCAGGAAGCGACGTCAGCGCTGAACAAGATGAAACACTACCCGTTTAGTTACATGGTCCGCGTCATCACACCGATGGTCGATGACCAAAAGCCGGCCCGCGTGTTTCGCATCGACAAGAACGGCGTCAGCGAAAACCCCACCGATGCGTTCTCCTGCATCACGACAAACCATTACCTGACACCCAACGGCAAACCCGTGGACGGCGCCGGCAACTGGACACGCCACCGGTACAAGCGACTGACGGACACCCTGGCGACGACCATCACGCCGAAATCCACATGGGCCGGGCTCAAGGCGACCGCCTCGCCCCACCAACAGTTTCCGACGCTGCACTCGCTGATCGTCTACCCCGATCGAAAGAAGATCGACATCGCCTTCGCCACTTGGAAAGACGGACAGATCGTACCAGCACCGATGGCACCGCCAGCAACACTGTCCTTCGCGGAGGTCTTCGCAGCCCCGGAGTGACGCGGTTGGCAACGACCGAAAAGTCTGCATTGTCCGACGCAGGGCCAACAGAGGGCGGGGCTGAGAAAGACCGGCGTTCGTCGCGCCAGATCGCCCTCAGCCCCAGACGGGCTACGTTGACCACCCCGCCAACGAAACCCCACCGACAAGAGGAGGTTCGGAACTGTTCCCGTTGGGACGGTTCCCCGTGGATAGGTCTCTCGCCAACCCAGATTCTTACGCCAAACGCCAAGTTTTTCGATATTTTTTCCGGGATCCAAAATGCCGCTCCCGCAAGCACCCTGGCGTTTTGACGCACCCCATTTTCCCACTATGATCCGGGTTTGGCTGGTCGGTCCACGGATCGAAGGCCGTATTTGCGGTTTGATGAGCATTTATGGGAGATTTTGCTGTGCCGGATAGCGCGACGCCAGATTTTTACAACATCGACTCTCTGCTCACGGACGACGAACGGCAGGTCCGCGACGCGGTCGCTCGCTTCGTGGACGACCGGATCATGCCTGTCATCGGCGAGTGCTTCGAGCATGAAAAGTTTCCGATGAACCTCGTCCCGGAGATGGCCGAGCTTGGCTTGTTCGGACCGACATTCCAGGACTACGGCTGTGCCGGGCTCAACAACGTCTGCTACGGGCTCATCATGCAGGAGCTTGAGCGCGGCGACAGTGGCGTACGTAGTTTCGCTTCCGTGCAGAGCGGGCTGTGCATGTACCCGATCCATGCCTACGGGACAGACGAGCAAAAGCAACGGTGGCTCCCACCGATGGCCAAGGCCGAGGCGATCGGCTGCTTCGGCCTGACCGAACCGGACGGCGGTAGCGATCCGGGCGTGATGAAGACCACGGCCGTCAAGAGCGGCAGCGACTGGGTGCTCAACGGCGCAAAAATGTGGATCACCAACGGCTCCATCGCCGACGTCGCGATCGTCTGGGCCGGTACCGGCGACGGGATACTCGGTTTCCTCGTCGAGAAAGACACCCCCGGCTACACCACACGCGACATCCCGCACAAGTTCTCACTGCGGGCGTCCATCACGAGCGAGCTGTTCTTCGACAACTGTAAGATCCCTGCGGAGAACCAACTACCCAAGGCCAAGGGGCTCGGCGGTCCGCTCGGGTGTCTGACGCAGGCGCGCTACGGTATCGCCTGGGGTGCGGTCGGGGCGGCCATGGCCTGCTACCGAGAGGCACTGGCGTTTTGCAAGGAACGCGTTCTGTTTGGTGAGCCGCTGATTAACAAGCAGCAGATTCAGGTTCGGTTGGCCGACATGGTTCGTCGCATCACCACCGGCCAACTCCTCGCGCTACAGCTAGGCTGGCTCAAGGACAAGGGTGAGATGCACCACACGCAGGTCTCACTCGCGAAATGGAACAACGTGCGGCTCGGACTGGACATCGCGCGGGAGGCACGGGACATCCTCGGCGCTGGTGGTATCAGCATCGAATGCGGGCCGATTCGCCACTCGATGAACCTTGAAAGCGTCATCACCTACGAAGGCACCGAGACGATCCACCAGCTCATCGTCGGGCGCGAACTCACCGGGTACGCAGCGTTTTAGTGCTACGACACGCTTGGTTTGGTGGGTGGCAGGCATGGGTGCCCCATCTCTTCAGAGATGGGGAACTCGAATTCTCCGATGATACGAAAGTCAACTGGTTCTCGGGTTCGTGTCCCCCACAGCTAAAGCTATGGGGCACCCGTGACAGGGTTGGCGCTCGATACGGTGTGGGCACTCGATGCGTCACCCGAACTTTCGTCGAAACACGAAGAATCAAACATGACACAGAGCAGCCGTTTCAATCTTAATCGAGCGCAGGTGGTTGACGAAAACTTCGTTGCATTTGTCAGCCGGCTCGACGGGTCATCCGTGGCCGGTGCGCCGGGTGAGGCCGACCCGCCGATCACACCGAACGGCACACTGCGCGGCAGCGATCTGATCCAGCTTCTCGAATCTCAGATCGTCACGCGCCATCAGGACTTGGAAGCGCGGTTGATGCGCGCCCGCGACGAAGGTTTCTATACCATTGGCAGCGCGGGGCATGAGGGCAACGCAGTCGTCGGCCGGCTGACGCGCCACACGGACATGGCCTTCCTCCATTATCGATCCGGCGCGTTCATGGCCGAGCGCTCCCGACAGGTGGATGGTGTTGATTTTCTCCGCGACAGCATGCTCTCCTATGCGGCCAGCACGAACGATCCGATCTCCGGTGGGCGGCACAAAGTCTGGGGCAGCGTCGAGCTCAACGTCCCGCCGCAAACGTCCACGATCGCGAGCCATCTTCCCAAGGCCGTCGGTGCCGCACTGACTTTGCCGCGATTGCGCCGGCTTGGCGTGGAATCAAACTTGCCGGTTGATTCGATCATCGTATGCAGCTTTGGCGATGCCTCGTCGAACCACGCCACGGCGCAAACCGCGTTCAACGCGGCCGCCCACGCCGCTCACCAACGACTCCCCGTGCCGCTGCTGTTTGTGTGTGAGGACAACGGGATCGGCATCAGCGTGGACACGCCGCGCGGCTGGATCGAAGCGAATTTCTCGAACAGACCGGGCATGGCGTACTACCAGGGTGATGGGCTTGACCTCATCGATGCCGCCCGCGCGACTGCGCTGGCCGTGAACCACTGCCGGTCACGACGCGTGCCGGTATTCCTGCACCTGCGCACGGTGCGTATGCTTGGGCACGCCGGCTCCGATGCGGAGACGGAGTACCACAACTGGAACCAGATCGAGGCAGCCGAGGCGAAAGACCCGTTGTTGGCGTCGGCGCGACTCGTTGTCGAGCACGGCCTGATGTCCGGCGATGAGGTGCTGGCGCTCTACGAAACGACCCGCCAGCGCGTGCGCGACGCCGGTGCTTACGCCGCGAAAACGCCCAAACTCACCACGGCCGAGACGGTTTGTTTACCGTTAGCGCCATCCTCCCCGCGCGCCGTGGCCAAGGAAGCCAAACGCACCGCCCCCGACGAGGCAAGGCGGGCCACGTTTGGCAACTCGGACAGGCTTCCGGAGCTTCGCACGCCGCGGCACATGGGCGCGCTCATCAACCTAGGCTTGCATGACCTGCTCACGAAGTATCCCGAATCGATCATCTTCGGTGAGGATGTCGCAAAAAAAGGCGGCGTGTACCACGTCACGGCCGGGCTGACGAAAACATTTGGCGTGGGACGCGTGTTCAACACGATCCTGGATGAGACGACGATCCTTGGGCTCGCGATCGGTGCCGGGCACTTGGGCGTGCTGCCGATCCCTGAGATTCAATACCTCGCCTACTACCACAACGCGGAAGATCAGATTCGCGGTGAGGCGTGCTCGTTGCAGTTCTTCTCGAACGACCAATACCGCAATCCGATGGTGATGCGGATCGCCGGGTGGGCTTACCAAAAAGGGTTCGGCGGTCACTTCCACAATGATAACAGCATCGCCGCGCTGCGCGACGTACCGGGGCTGGTGATTGCGACACCTTCGCGCGGTGACGACGCCGTGCAGATGATGCGTACCTGCGTCGCCATGGCCAAGACCGACGGACGCATCGTCGCGTTCATCGAGCCGATCGCGCTCTACATGGCCAAAGACCTGCACGAAAAAGGTGACAAGAAGTGGTCGTTCAAATACCCCCCGCCGGACCAGGCCATCGCTATGGGGAGCGGTCGCGTGTACCACAAAACCGCCCATGACGTCACGATTTTGACGTTTGCCAACGGCACTTATATGTCGCTCCGCGCGGCCAAACGGTTGAAAGAGAAATACGGTATTGCGGTGCGCGTGGTTGACCTTCGCTGGCTTAATCCGCTGAACGAAGCGTTTATCGTTGAGCAGGCGCAGGCGTCGGCCGTGACCCTCGTGGTGGATGAGGGGCGGCGCACCGGCGGCGTTAGCGAGGCCATCCTTGCGGTACTGCAAGAGCGCTGCGGCGGCACGGTCCAGGCGGCACGCCTGAATGCGCTCAACACCTACATTCCCCTCGGCGCAGCGGCGAACCTGGTGCTCCCCACACCAGAGACGATCGTACACGACGTGCTTGTGCTGGTCGGCAGCACCAAACGGAAGAAGCCGAAAACGCGCTCAATAACAAAGCCCAAGACGAAGCCTGCGAAGAAGACGGCTCGACCGGTGAAGAAGAAAACCTCCAAGCCTTCAGCCAAAAAGGCGACCAAGAAAGCCAAGACGCGTACGGCCAAGTCCAAGCGGCGGCGGTAGCATCTTATCATGTCGCTCGTCATGGTTGTCGATCTCACGCTGCGACACCGCGCAGGCTGAAGCCTGCGGCTCAGGGACGTACTATTTTCTGCAACATGTTTCAGGCCGCCGTGCTTTTCTATAGCGTGCTGTAATGCGTTGGGCACAATCCGCTTTCGTGCACGCTGCTCCAAAGTGCCGGCACAAGGCACCAACCGACCCGACAACCTCCGACAACTGCCGCGATTCCAAACTCACGCCAATATTCTAACGCCCTGGCGATGCCGTTTCGCCCTATTTTTACGCGATTATAAAGACGTCGCCAGATTACCAGCGGCGCGAGACCTTTCATCAAGTACGTTGGGGTAGGTCGCCATCGGTGCTTCGATCGATGCGTACTGACGGTTCTATTCACTAGGGAGGTGAGGTTTCATGTTTCTTTCGTGGGAGTTACTGGGTACGGCATGGTTCATCCTGGAGGGTCTCTATTGGGTCTGCCTGACGTTGGGCGGCGGGCTCATTGCGGTCTCCTCGATGAGCACCGTGGATTCCGACGTCGATCTCGATTTCGATGCCGACGGCGGGCTTGAGCTGGATGTCGATGTCGATGCGGATACTACAGAGGCTGCTGCAAGCTCATTGGCGTCGTGGTTTTCGGTGAACTTTCTCGTGTACTTCATGGGCGTGTTCGGGCTGATCGGCGCGACGTTGACGGGTCTGAGCGAGCAAACCCCGGCAGTAATCGCAGGCGCGGCGCTCGCGGGTGGGTTGCTTGTCGGGCAAGCAGCGCATCAGATGTTGCGCAAGCTGCGCTCGACCTCCGGTGATAGCACGCCCCAGGCGAGCGACTACGTCAACAAGACGGCCCGCGTCACGATCGAGTTGACCAAGCCGAAAACGGGCGAGGTGGTCGTTCGTGTCGGACGCGCGGAGCGATACGTCCCCGCAATCGCCCGACATGCGGACGCGGCTTTTGTGCGCGGCGATGCCGTGGGCGTCGTGAGCTACCACGGCGGCATCGCAGAGGTTGTATCACAAGAAGAGTTTGAGTTTTTGACAAGTGGCCATGAAGAAGGAAGAGAACAAAAAACGATCAACAGGGAGATCAATGATGACAACGATGATGTTAGCACAAAGTAACGGCGTGTCGGCCGGTATGATTATCGGCGCGGTATTGTTGGCGCTGGTCGTGGCGTTTTGCATCCTGGTGGCGAAGATCATGCTCGTGGGCAACCCGAGCGAGATGCTCATCATCAGCGGCAAGCGTCAAAAGGACGGGCTCGGCTACCGCACGCTGATTGGTGGTCGCACGCTGGTGATTCCGATTATCGAAAAAGTATCGCGGCTCAGCCTGCGTAACATGCAGGTCCAGCTCGACGTCAGCGCGCAAGCCGGCGGCGGCACGATGGTCCCGGTAACCGTCAGCGGCGTGGCCAACGTGAAGGTTTCGTCCGATCCGGGGGAACGCGCCAACGCAATCGAACGGTTTCTCGATCAACCCGCGATAGAACTGCAACGGGTATCACGGGAGACGCTGGAAGGCGGGCTTCGCGCGGTGATCGGAAAAATGACGCCGGAGGAAATCGTCGAGGACCGCGACAAGTTCGTCTCGACCGTGATGCACGAAGTATCGGACGACTTCCGTAAGCTCGGGCTCCTGATCGACAGCGTGAATATCCAAAACGTGCAGGACAGCCAGCAATACCTCGAATCCATCTCGCGAAAAGCCACGGCCTCGGTGCTCGCGGCGGCTCGAAAGAGCGAGGCAGAGGAAGCGTCACTGGCTTCGATCCGTGAAGCACAGGCCAGCGCAGCCGCGCGCCAGGCAGCGGCCGAACGCGACGCCGAAGCCAAGACGGCCGAGGCGGCGTCGAGACAGTCTGCCGAGCAGGCGCGGCTCGTGGCGGACAAGGCGATTGCCGAATCGGAGAACGAGTTGCGAATCAGGAAGGCCGAGCTTGCGCAACAGGCAGCCATCAAGGAAACCGCAGAGCAAGAAGCGGCGGCCAAGGCGGAAGAGGCACGCCTCAACGCGACGGATGTGCAGGCTGCCAACGCGAAGCGTGACGTGGCACACGCCAAGGCCGAGGGTGAGGCCGCGTCGATCTTGGAGGAGGGTCGCGCTCGGGCGGCCGCGATCGACCTGATCGGGCAGGCGATCCAGAAACACCCGGACGCCCTGCAGGTCATGTTGCTCGAACTGATGCCATCGATCGTAGACAACGTGGCCAAGAGCGTCAACAACATCGCCCTGGGCGAAGTCACGGTGTTCGACAGCGGCAAGGGCGACGCGATCGCGGGTGCTGCGATGGGCCGGGCCAAGGCTCTGGGTGAGACGCTCGGCATGTTGGAGTCGATCGTCGGCGTGGATTTCCGCCAGCTCGGTCAGGGGATTGCGGCCAAGATGACCAACGGTCATCATAGCGCAGAAGCCGATCTCACGAGTGCCGACGTCACCCGTGGGTAGCCGTGTGGTGCCGTGGCTAAAAGGCGAGCGATCTTCTTCCCCCTTACTGAGGGGGGGGGGAAGAATCGAGGGGGTTGTTCGGATAAGAAAGAACCGCTCCCGTCCCCCACCCTTCGCCTTTGGGCGAAGAATGTGGCACCCGCCGTGATGGATCATGGCGGTTTGAATAGCAACAAGCGGTCGAACGCAAACGGCGTTCAGCCGCGTTCCGAAGAAGTGCAAGGGAGGTCGTTCGCGTATGAATGTACAAGATCTGTTGTTTGTAGGGTTTAACAGTCGCCTGGCCGCGCTCGACCAGCAGACCGGTGACATCGTGTGGCAGTGGAAGGCACCGGACGGCACGGGTTATGTGTCACCGCTGCTCGATGGGGGTAAGCTGTTTGTGTCCGTCAACGGTTACACCTATTGCTTGGATGCCGCAACGGGGCAACAGCTCTGGCAGAACAAGATGAAGGGTTTCGGCTACGGCACGACGGCACTCGTCTCGGTGAATGGCTCAACGCCACATAGCCTTCTCGGACAGGCGGCCGCTGAGGCGGCACAGGCAGCAGCAGCAGCGGGCGCAGGTGCCGGATCGTAAAGTTAAGAAGGCAACAAGAATAGGGAGAACCGCTATGAGAAGTTTCGTGGCATTGGTATTGGTGGCCGGCATTGGTGTTGGCCTGTACATCTACAAGAGCGAAGACGGTAGCAAGCGCATCAGGACGGAGATGTCAAAACTGATCGGCGACATGGAAATCAAACCGGAATGGCAGGAAGAGGCGAACGCCCTATTCAGCGCCGTCCACGAAAAAGCCTTCCAAGCCGCACTCGACGTCACCCAACGGCTCGGCAAGAAGTTCGACGCCGAAACCTACTACGCAAAGGTCACCGAGATGATGCAGGAACGCGCCCGCGAAGAAGGCAAAGAACTCCTGGCGGATGCGATTGAAGAGCAGAAGCCGCTACATTCGCTTAGTGTGACGGAGCGGTAATCATCCGAGACGGGTACACAACAACAGCCCGGCAACAACGTTTCATCGCTGCCGGGCATTGTTGTGATCTAAGGGTCCTCGATGGCAACCTGCGCGTCATTGAGGGTATTCAATCATCAAAACGGTGAAGGACAAAACCCTACGCCCGTGTGTAGACGACCTCGAGATTCATGTACCACTCGCCGTCTTGGCCGCGCTCGAACATTTTCATAACGATCTTATTATCGTTCAATATGGTTAACGTCGCCTTTTGCGGCTTGTCTTTTTGGCCGGTCATCGGATCGTCATACGTCCCGGTAAACGTAATGACTTTGTGCGATGCATCGATTGTACCGGTGCTAATCATAAGCGCCGTGCTCATGCTATCGATCCAACTCGATACGTACTTCTTCTTCGTGTTGTCGTAGCCGGTGATGCCCATACCCTCGAACGGCATCTCAACCGAAAATGATTTGAAGTTCTCGATGATGTAGCGACCGCCCATAGCCCATTTGCTTTCGCTGAATCCAGTCGACTCACTCCACGGGGCTTCCTTGCTGAGCCGAAACTTCGTGGTCGTGTTCCACTTGCCGACCAGAGGCTGAAGGTGCTTGTGGAACTCGCCCGGTGACGCGTTCTTCATCCACGAGGCCATCATCTTGGACTGGCCGTCACCGCCATGACCTTCGCCGCCGTGAGCCGCGTGATCATGACCCGCATGGTCGTGCCCCTTATGATCCTGCGCGTTCACACGCGGCACGAGGACCAGCGCCGCCAAGCAACACGCCGCACCAACCAGACACTTCTGAAATCTCATCATTCTTCTCCTTCTTGGACCGCTGCCTTGGACCGCAGTGATTGGACGCACAGCGAACGGGCAATCCATCCGCCACACCGCAGAGTATACCCCAAACCAAAGCCCTGCGCCGATAAACCCCACCAACAAGGGTGCGAACTTGTCAGGCTCTGCTAATATGCGCCCGAACGCGAGCAGCGGCCACATCATCGCACGCATCACGCAGGTAACGCCTTCAAATACGGTTTCTTGGACCGCGTCGGGCAAGAGCGAGCCACACACCGGATCCGACGTGGCTGCTGCAATAACGGTTGGAAGAGACGGGGCGAGCCTATGGCGTGGGCTGGCTATCCTGCACCCGCGCCGCTAATTTTTGAATCAGCGCCGACCACTGCGGCGGCCAACCCTCAGCGGGAATCGTTCGAAACTCACTCAGCAGAACCCGCGTACGAGAAAGGTCCGCGGCGACGGTCGGGGCATCAGCATACCGAACGACGGCATCAATCACGCGGCCCCTTACCGCGTCACTCACGGTACTGGTGACAATACGTATGATGACTTCACCCACATCGACCGGGGGATCCGCACGGAGCGCCGCCTCAAGCCACCTGACGCCCACTGTACCCGCTGAGTCCGCCTGACGGTCCACCTGCTGCTGAAAGAGCAATCGCAACTGACCGGCCCCGGCAGCGTGCTTGCCCTGAGCGACGAAGACCCGAGCCAAGCCGTCACGAACACGCTCCAAGTCCAACGGCTCCCCACCGGTCGCGACCAGGGTGTCGGCCAACTCGCCCAAGTATCGTGATTCCAGCTCCGGTGTTTCACGAAGCCGCTTGGCCGCATCGATCCGCTCGGACACCGGACGTCGAGCCATGTAATCACTAAAACCGCCCCACGCCGCCTCCCGCGCCAACGCGTTCGGCTCTATCGAAGGATTAAGCCGCGTGAGCAGGCTTTGCAGGTCTTCAGCATCACGGCCCAACTCCGCGACGGCCGCAATCGCGGCGAGCCGCACCGGCGGGTCCGCGTTGGCCGTCAGATCACGAATGCGCAACATCTTGGAACGATCCCCCAGCACACGCAAACCAAGAATGGCCGGCTGCAAGAGCCGTGAATCATCCGACTCCACCGCCTCCGCAAAAGCCGGTGCAAAACCCCGATCTGCAACACCAGCCATCGCAGACAGCAACGCGGCACGTAACGCGATATCATCCACGGCGCTGGCGTCGAACCGCTCCTGTAGCGGAACCTTCGCAGGGTCCAGTGCCGTCTTATCCTCCATCCGCTCGGCAATCATCCCCAGCGAAACCGCCGCCTCCTGAACGTATGACGCGTCAGCCGACGTCCGAAGCTCTGCGACGAGCGCGGGAATGGCCGCAGCATCACGCATGCGCCCCAGCGCAGTCAATACGGCCAGCCGCATCGACGGGAGCGACTCGACCTCAAGCCGGGATAGCACCGCGTCCACGACCACCGGATCGTTCACGTTTTGCACGATCAACAACGACTCACGACGCTGCACGGCGCTGCCGTCATTGAGCAACTCAAGCAACACGGCGAGCACTTCACCAGTGGGTGCCTTACCCTCATCCGCGATTCGCGATTTGATAAGCCCCAATGCGGTGAGCTTGACGACAGCGAGCGGCGACGCGAGCCACTCGATGAGCTTCGTACGGCGCTGTTCCGGAGGTAGCGCCCGGTACAACTCACTCTGCAACGATCGCATCTGAGCAATGCTCGAATCAACCTCCCGCTGCGATTCGGCCCTGAACGCCTCAAATGAAGCCGCCACACGGCGGGAGTGCTGGCGGTAGAGTCGCAACTGCGCTTCCAACCACTGCTCATCACTGAGCCGTTCGTTGTCATCCCACCACCGCCGCCACTGCGCGACGTCTTGACCGGGTGCCTCCGGGGAAGCCTGTTCCAAACTGCTCATCACCTCCGCAAGAACCTCCTGAGAAGATGACCCCAAAAGCGCGATCAACTGCTGCACCACATCACGGCGGTGCGTGTTTTTCGACAATGCGTCGATCGCGGCGAGCCGCTTGGGCATGGCCGCACCATCATCCTCGGCAATGGCGGCAAGCCGAGCCGCGAGACCGTCGCGCGGGAACTCCGAAATCGCCTGCGCGGCCGTCTGACGTAGCCCGGGATCAACAGCACCCAGCAACTCGAGCAGCGGATCAACAAACGCCGGAACGAGCCGCGCGGGGTTGCGGTGCGCTGCCGCGATCATGGCCTCACACACCGTTTTGGAAACCTCGGCCCGCTGAGTCGGAGCGAGCAACTCCACGATCAGCGCATTGGCCTGGTCGGAACTGTAGCCAAGCAGAAGCTCCGCCCACCGACGCCGATCGACATCGCGAGCGGCCGCATCCAAAATCCCTTCGCGGCAGGTGTTCAGTTGCTTGGCGTGCTCCGCATCGGCGATCGTCTCGACGACCTTCTCGGTTTCACCGGATTCGGCTGGCGTCTCAACCGCAGCCGCCGAAGCGGGCTCAGGTTCTTGACCCACACCGGAAGCTGTAAGGGCAGCGCCGAAAACCGCGAGAGCCAGGATGGCATGGTGTGGCCACTGCACAAAAACGCTCCATCGCCGCAAAGGCACATGAGGGCATGAGTCGAGATCAACGCGGCCGATCAGGAGCAGGGCTGACGGCAGCAATGACGCTCACCGAGACCCGCGTGAGCCAACACGCGGTCCGGCTTGCCCAAGTCTGTTGTACACCGCAAGCGATGCTGTGGCAACGGATTCATCCGTCGAAAACCGTCGCACGGCGCGGCAACAGCCAGCACACGATGGCGCCAAGCTCACAGACCTCAACGTCTCTTTCCCAGCCCATGCAGACTAACGGGATACTCACCCTATGGAATACGTCGTCCGATTCGACCCGCAACTCCAAGTAGCACGAAACCGGAGCGGGCCAAGTTGGGCAGAATAGGAACCGGTCACTTCGCGTCGGCCCAGCTTCGCCCGGACGCCACATCGACCGCGAGGGGAACGGTCAGGGCGATCGCCCCTTCCATATGCTTGCGAATCATCGCGGTCGCCGTGTCCAACTCGGCTTTGGGAACCTCGAAGACGAGTTCATCATGCACCTGCACCAGCATCCGCGTCTGCCAATCTCCGGTAGTCAGCTCTTGGTGGATCGCGAGCATGGCCCGCTTGATGAGATCGGCGGCGGAGCCCTGCACGATAGTATTGACGGCCACCCGCTCCCCGGCCTGCTGCTGCATCCGATTGCGCGAACGTAGCTCCAGCACCGGTCGGCGACGCCCGAGGATCGTTTCGACAAATCCGTCTCGTTTGCCGTCTTCGATACACTTGTCAATGAAGAGCCGGATGCCGGGGTAACGCATAAAATAGGTGTCGATAAACATCTTCGCCTCGGCCAGAGAAATCCCAATTGACCGGGCTAGCCCGAACGGCGTCTGACCGTAGATGATCCCGAAGTTGACGGCCTTGGCAGCGCTTCGCTGTTCTTTGGTCACGTCATCATGCGACACGCCGTTAACTTGTGCGGCGACGGTGCGGTGAATGTCCTGCCCGCTGGCGAAAGCTTCCATCAGCGCCGGATCCTGACAAAAGTGGGCGAGTAGACGTAGCTCAATCTGCGAGTAGTCCGCCGCCAGCAGCACGTGTTCTTCATCCGCCGCGATAAACGCTCCGCGAATCTGCCGTCCGATCTCACTGCGAATGGGGATGTTTTGCAGGTTTGGGTCGCTCGACGACAGCCGACCGGTCACGGCCCCGGTTTGGTGGAAGCTGGCGTGGATCCGGTTCGTGCGTGGGCACACCATCGTCGGGAGCGTATCGACGTAGGTGCCTTTGAGCTTGGCCAACTCCCGGTACTCCAGCACAAGCTTAGGGATCGGGTTTTCCTGCTGATCGCACAGGGTTTGCAGCGTTTCCGCGTCGGTGCTTCGTCCCGTCTTGGTTTTCTTGACCGGCTCAAACCCCTGTTCATCAAACAACACGACGGATAGTTGCTTGGGGGAGTCGATGTTGAATTCGTGCTCTGCCAGTTCGAACACTTCCTTGCGTAGCGCATCAAGCCGCGTAGCCATCGACTCCCCTAGCGTTTCGAGCAGCGTCGTGTCGAGCGCGATACCGTGGTGCTCCATCGTGGCGAGCACTTCGATCAGCGGCGTTTCCGTTTCACGAAAGAGCGGCTCGGCGAAGCTGCCGGCCATCTGCGGGGCGAAGTGTCCATACAATCGAAACGTGAAATCGGCATCCTCGGCCGCGTACTCCGACACGCGCGCCGTATCGAGCTGATCCATTGTCGTCTGGTTCTTGCCCTTGCCGATCAAATCACTGATCGGGATCATCTCATGCCCCAAGATCGCCGCGACAAGCGCGTCCATTCCGTGCGACCGGCGCAGCGGTTCGAGAAGAAAACTCGCGAGCATTGTGTCGAACGCGAGCCCGGCGACGGCCAGCCCCACCTGCTTGAGCACGACGACGTCATACTTAAGGTTATGCCCGATCTTCCCAATCGCAGCGTCGGTAAAGACGGCCTTAAGCTTATCCACGACGACCGCCTCGGGCAGCACCTTCCCCATAGCGGCCCGCACCGGCACATAGCACGCCTTCCCCGATTCCCATGCGAACGACAACCCCACCAACTGCGCCTTCACCGGATTCAACCCGGTGGTTTCCGTATCAAACGCGAAAATCTGCTGCGCCGACAGCGTGTCCACCAGTGCGTCGAGCTGTTCTTCCGTATCAACCAGGGAATACTCACCCAGACGCGCCGGCTCGGGCGACGCGGGCACCTCGATTGCACTTCCCCCAAGCGCGTCCCCACCGGTCGAAACATCATCCCCCACCAGATCGCTTAGCGCCTCGCGCACCGTCGTGAAGCCGAGCTCATCAAAAATCGGCCGTACCGCAGCGACGTTTAGTCGATCGAGCGTGCACGCCTCAAGATCAACCGGAACGACCACATCCCTCCGAAGCGTCACCAGCTCACGCGTGATCGGAAGTTGATCCGCAAACGCCTTGACGCGCTGGCTCATCTTCGGCGTCAACTCCCCAGCATGCTCGACGACCGCCTTCGCGGAGCCAAACTGCTTCACCATCTTGAGAGCCGTCTTGTTACCGACGCCATGAATACCAGGAACATTGTCCGTGGCATCCCCCACAAGGTTTTGAATCTCGAGCGCTTGCGCCGGCGTATACCCTTTATTTTCCAACAACGCCGCAACGTCAATCACTTCGCCCTTCGTTGGGTCGTACAGATGGACGCGATCCGTCAGAAGCTGTTCGAGGTCCTTATCGCGGCTGACTAAAAACACCTGCACATCTTGCTCGCGAAGCTGCTCGGCGACGCTGGCCATCACATCATCCGCCTCAAAGCCGGGCACACGCAACACGGGAATACCCAGCGCCTCGACGATGGATACAATACGATCGGCCTGGGTGATGAGATCCTCCGGTGCCGGATCACGGTTGGCCTTGTATGCCGGGTCAATATCCATACGAAAGACGGTTTTGTCGCTGACGTCGAGCGCCATGGCCAGGTAGTCCGGGCGTCGCTTTCGGATGAGGTTGAACAGCATCATGCAAAAGACATGCGTCGCACCCGTCGGCTCACCGGTTGGGCTGGAGAAGGGCTGCCGCATGCTATAGAACGCCCGATAAATCTGGTAGTAGCCGTCAAGAAGATAGAGCGTTTTTGACATAGGGTTCTTCAGGGTTCCCGCTGCGATCGCGAGCCGTTTGCGGCAGCATCACGAAGATTTTCTGCCCGAAACCATAACGATCGAGTCATGCCGATCATCCGCATGCGACCGTAGATGCGTGATTCAGGACTGTCAAGACGCAGCTTATCGGCTCATCTTCGCTACCACGCAGGGCTGGCTGCCGCAGTGCCAAGCAAGTGCCACAGCAGTATAACCGATAGACATTTCGTATCGCACCAACCTGCGACAAGCGGGCATTTAGCAAAGAGGATATCCCAGTGACAGACACGCAACCCACTATTTTGCTCGAGTCCGGAACCAATGAGCTCGAGATACTCGTCTTCACGTTGCGCGGTCAACGATACGGCGTGAACGTGGCCAAGGTGCGCGAGGTGATCGAACCGGTACAGATCACCTGCCTTCCCGAGACCCACGAGGCCGTCGTCGGCGTCTTCCAGTTGCGAGACACC
Organism: Planctomycetota bacterium; assembly: GCA_024278695.1. Taxonomy (GTDB): domain Bacteria; phylum Planctomycetota; class Phycisphaerae; order UBA1845; family UBA1845; genus JAJRSP01. The sequence goes on from JAJRSR010000168.1 coordinate 15,710, forward strand.
GTGACACCGCTGGTCGATCTCAAAGTCGCCCTGAAGCAAACGCCAACGGATGCGCCCACGACAGGCAAAACCATCATCATGGAGTTCAACGACGTGCGCGTTGGCTTTCTGGTGGACACGGTCGAGCAAATCTACCGGGTCAACTGGAATGATGTTTCGGCGATGCCCGACCTGGACGGCGTGAATGATGCGCCATTGACTTCCATCGCCCATATCAAGGAATCCATGGTCCTGATGCTCGACTTCGAGCAGATCGTGTTCAACATTGGCGGCATCGATCTGTTTGAAGAACACGCCAGCCGAATGAGCTCTCGGGAAAACCGCAGTGACATACGCATCCTGTTCGCAGAGGACTCACGCGCGATGCGAGCCCTAATCACCACAAACCTGACCAAGGCCGACTACAGCAACGTAACCGTCTGCGTTGATGGGCAAGAGGCGTGGGACAAACTCGAAGAGGAAGTCCAGAAGAACGGCAAGGTGACCTACGACATCCTCATCACCGACATCGAAATGCCGCGGATCGACGGTTTACACCTGACCAAGAAACTGAAAGAGCACGAAAAGATGAAACACCTGCCCGTAGTGATCTTCAGCTCACTCGTCAGTATCGACAATGAGAAAAAGTGTGCGTCCGTCGGTGCCAACGCCCAGATCACGAAACCCCAACTCGATCAACTCGTGACGCTGATCGATGGGCTCGTTTTCGACGAACCGAAAGCCTAAACGCTAGATGCCGCAACCCGAGTGCCGCCCCTTACGGACCCGTCAGGGAGTTTAGTGCGGCATTACGCGTCAAGAACCCGAGTGGGTCAAACGAATCCTGAAGAGTCCCACCGCCAAATCTTGCGGCCTGCTGGTCCTGCCGGTTGAGGAACTCGATACCCGTCACGTTGTAGTTCACGCTGACACCGGCTCGGAAGAACAGATTCTGATTGATGAACGACCGCACGCGCGTTTCAAACGTCTCCGGAACCCAGAGAATATCGCCCGCCGCGAGCGTCAGATTCGGATCGAGACCGCAAGCCAAACGCTGAAGATCGAGCTTGACGTGGACATCCGTCCCGTCGGGCATTCGGCGTACGAGCGTCCCCTCCTTAGGACCGACGTCCTCCCGGAGCCCACCGGCAGCCGCCAGCGCCTGCAGCAAGTTCACCCGACCACCGGCATCATACATCTGTGGACCCACGTCCCGCACCAACCCGCCCACATAAACGGTGTTTGGGGTGGCTGTGTGGACTTCGATAATGTCACCGTGGTCCAGCGGCGCAGCAGCCAGCGCCGCCTGTAGCTCCACCGGGTCGGTCAGGTCGTATGTCTCCTCCGTTTCGGGAGCGTGCAGCCGACGTAGCGTCGCGCGCCCCGAGGCGATGGCGGTAACGCCACCAGCACCCACGATTGCGAAGAGCACGTTGCGGTCCGTCCGACGAAGCGAGATCAGCCCCGGCTCAGTCACGGCACCAATGACAAGCACCTTGGTCCCGTTCAAAGCGAGCGGCATGACGTTGACGACGAGCTCACGGTGTACGTTGGGCACATACGCCGACTTGATCGCCCTTTCAATATCTTCAAGTTCCATATCGCCAACGGACAACGGTTCGAGGTTGGGAAGATCGATTTTACCATCACGGCCCACACGGACGTTCATCGGCGGATAGATTTCCTCGCCGCCGCCGCCGATGGTCTTCACCTCCAGCACATCACCCGCTCCAACGCGGTACAACCCGAACGCTCCGGCGGCACGCTGGGTGGTTTCGGCCGAGGGAGCCTCGACCTCGGGTACGCTCACCTGATCAACGGCCATGAACTCGGCCAGGCTGATGCGGTGGTCCACCGTCGAGCACCCTGCGGCCACTCCAACGGCGGCCAGGGCACAAACACCCAAGCACCAAACGCCCCGTGTCACCTGTATCATCCGCATATCTTGCGTCCGCATCACCGGAATCTCCCTTTGACAAACGAACCAGCCCACCTCGGTTGCGGCAACTCTTGACCCGCGCAAACCGAAGGCTGCGTGACTGCATCGAACACTCACGTTTCGTCAAGAAAATCGATGCGGGGCCAGCTATTTCTGGACATCCTGGAGAATTGGTACCAATCGCTTTTCGCGGACCGCCAGGCGAAACCGATGTAAACAGCGCTGCCAATAGTGGCAATGCCGTTCGATTGGCCTCAGAGCCTTGGCCTCTTGTGAACCGGCTGGATCACTAATTTCGGAATCGAAACCAGAGGATCGCCGCAAGCGCCTTGAACCCATCGGTCACACCGATTTTCTTACCCTCGGCGTAGTCACGACCGGCGTAGCTGATGCCAACCTCAAACACACGCCACTTGCCGCGTGCCATCTTGGCCGTCAGCTCCGGCTCAACGGTGAAAGTGTTGCTGCGGATCGTGATGGACTGAAGCACCTCACTGCGAAAGACTTTATAACAGGTTTCCATATCCGTCAGGTTGAGGTTCGTGAGCATGTTCGAGAGCAACGTCAACATCCGATTGCCGATCATGTGCCAGAAGAGGTGGACGCGGTGATACTCGGAACCAATGAACCGTGATCCATACACGACGTCGGCCTTGCCCTCGAGGATGGGCCGAAGCAGACGCGGGTAGTCACGCGGGTCATATTCCAAGTCCGCGTCTTGAATCAAGACGATGTCACCGGTAGCCAGCGCGAAGCCCGCGCGAATGGCCGCACCCTTGCCCTGGTTTTGCTCCTGGAGCTTGATCTGGAACCGCTCATCGGGCCAGCGCTCCTTCAACCGAGGATAGAGGTCGCGCGTACCATCCGTGCTCCCGTCATCGACCATGATGATCTCTCGTTCGAGACCCGTATCGACAGCGATCACGCGCGACAGCAACTCTTCCAGCGTCTGCCGCTCGTTGTATACCGGGATAACTATGGATAACCGCACGCCGTTAATGCTCCGCCACCTGTACTACGCCGCCCACAAGAATGATAGCCCGGCAAGCGAGCCTTTGGCACCATCGTAACGCAGGATACGACCCTTCCGCTACGCCCCTCGCGCAAATACGCTTGCATCCGACGCCCTGGGCACGGCTCGGGAGGATCCGACAGTTTATTCCACCGAAGCTGATTCTGGCGACAGGGGCGTGGCTTCGGACGCAAACTGACCCGGAGTGACCGCGCGGATCATGACCCCCACCGCAAAGAGAACCAGACACCAAAAGATCACGACGCCCCAGCGGCCGGCACGGGCCCGGGCATGGGCTGGTGGCATCATGGCACCCTCCCGATCGATTCGGCAGAAACGCGCCGCGTCTGTCGCTGCCCCATGTAATCCGCGAGGGCGTCACGCCAGGGTCTCGGCGTAGTGCCGGTCCATTTGGTGAAACTGGTCGTGTCGAGCACGGAGTAGGCTGGTCTGACCGCGGGACGATCGAGGGCGTCTGACGTCATCGCGGCGACCGCGACATCGAAGCCGCCAAGACGCACGATCTCTGTTGCGAATCCGTGCCAGGTGCAGGATTCTGCATTGCAGAAGTGTACCGTGCCGGTCGCACCGGCATCCAGCAGCGCCGCAATAGCCTCGGCCAAGTCGCAGGCCAGGGTCGGGCAACCCACCTGATCCGTCACCACAGTAAGTGGCGATCCGCTTTCTGCGCGAGCCAGAATAGCCTCCACGAAGTTCTTCCCGAGCAAACCAAACAACCACGACGTTCGCACCAGGAGATACCGGCAACCGCTGGCCAACAGCGCCTGCTCACCGGCCAGCTTCGTGCGTCCGTAGGCTGACAACGGATTCACCGCATCATCCGGGCGGTAGGGGCGCGTCGATGTACCATCGAAAACGAAATCGGTACCGATATGAACCAGCGTCGCATCCACGGCCACGCAGGCAGCCGCAAGGTTTTCAACACCCGTCGCGTTGACCGCCAGCGCCTGCGCCTCGTCCGACTCACACCCGTCCACGTTCGTATAGGCGGCCGCGTTGATGACCACGCTAGGTTTCAATGCCGTCAACTTCGCCGATACGGCACGGGCATCGCAGATGTTCAGATCCAGATCAAAGCGGTGCAATAACTGATCCGCGCGATCCCCGAGACGATCGCGAAGCACACTGGCCAACTCACCGCCAAGCATACCCTTCGCGCCAATCAACACTACCGAACCGTTGATCCACGCGCCACTCATCGATCAGCCCCTACGACCCCACCCCGACCATATTGCTTATCGTAGTAGGTGAGGTACTCGCCGGTCTTGATCGTCTTCCACCACTCGGGCGTGTTGACAAACCAGTCGATCGTGTCGCCCATGCCCTTCGCAAACTCAATCCGCGGACGCCAGCCGAGGTCACTGGTCAAACGGGAAAAGTCCATCGCGTAGCGCCGGTCGTGACCCGGCCTATCCTTCACGCGGCGGATCATCGACTCATCATGACCCAAGTGGCTCAGGATGATCCTGGCGATATCGATGTTCGTCTTCTCGCAATCGCCACCGACGTTGTAGATGCTACCCGGTGCTGCTTTTTCAAGGATCAGCAAGATCGCCTCGCAGTGATCCTGCACATGAATCCAGTCGCGCACGTTGAGACCGTCACCATAGAGCGGCACTTTTTCTCCGGCGATGAGATTCGTGACAAACAGCGGAATCAGCTTCTCAGGAAACTGATACGGACCGTAGTTGTTCGAGCAGCGCGTGATGACTGTATCGAGCCCAAAAGTCTTATGAGCGGCGAAGACCAAGAAGTCAGCCGCAGCCTTCGATGCGCTGTAAGGACTACTTGGCTCGATCGGCGAGGCTTCGGAAAACGCGCCTTCCGGACCCAGCGAGCCGTAGACCTCATCCGTCGAGACCTGGAGGAACCGTCCCACATTGTGCTGGCGGGCCAGGTCGAGAAGCGTTTGCGTGCCGGCCACATTCGTCTGCACAAACGCAGATGCCCCCTGAATGCTGCGATCCACGTGACTCTCGGCGGCAAAGTTGACCACCATGTCCACACCGGCTTCAAAGAGCGGGTGCAGTGCGTCGGGGTCGCAGATATCTACCCGGTGAAAATGAAACGATTCATTTCCGGAAAACTCAGAGAGGTTGGCGAGGTTCCCTGCGTAAGTCAGTGCATCGACAGCGAGCACCGAAACATCCGGGCGCTGCTCGATCAGGAGCCTCACGAAATTGCTCCCAATGAAACCGGCCGCGCCAGTGACCAAAACCGTTGACATGATAACTTATGATCCCGTAAGAACTACTTAGGCCCTGTAACGCTAGCGGCGGACTTTTCTACACCATCAGCTTTTGCATTGTCGCCGACAAGGTTGGCCCCGGAGTCGGCTACCAGCCGCCACGTGCGGTCGAGTGACGAGAATGTTCCCGCATCCGACCACCAGCCGTCGAGCGTGCTATGCGTCAGGGTGCCCTGCTCAATGTAAAAATTGTTGACGTCGGTAATTTCAAGCTCGCCGCGCTCTGACGGCTTGAGCCCGCGAATAAACTCAAATACCTGACGGTCATACATGTAGATACCGATCACCGCGAGATTCGATTTCGGCTTCTTCGGTTTCTCTTCGATGCCAATGACGTTTTCCCCGTTGAGCTCTGCCACACCAAACCGCTCAGGGTCGGGCACTTCTTTGAGCAGGATTTTCGCGCCGCGCTGCTGCGTGAAAAACTCCCCAACGGCTTGTTTTATCGTCTTTTCGATAATGTTGTCGCCGAGCACGACCACGATCTTGTCACCATCCGCAAAGTTTTCCGCGAGACGCAGCGCATCGGCGATGCCGCCCTCACCTTCCTGGTAGGTGTAGTGAAGATCGCGCAGGCCAAACTCTTTTCCGTTGCCGAGCAGCGTCAAGAAATCTCCGGCATCATTACCGCCGGTCACCACCATGATGTCTTCAATACCCGCGTTGACGAGGCACTGAATCGGATAATAAATCATCGGACGGTCGTACACCGGGAGCAGGTGCTTGTTCGTCACGCGCGTGAGCGGCAACAACCGCGTCCCAAGACCACCAGCCAGAATCACACCCTTCATCGCTAGCCGTCCTTCCGTGCCCAGTCGTAGGGGAAATCGTTATCGTGCGGATCCACGCGGAACTCATCCGGTTCCTTGTAGTTGTACAACTCCGTCGGGCAGTTGATAACCATCGCCTCGTGATCGCTCACGCATTTGAACCCGTGGTACACCAGCGGCGGTATCTGCAAGAGAATCGGATTGTGATCGCCAAGAAAAAACTCGTTGACCTCACGGTGCGTGGGTGAATCCTCGCGGCTATCGTAGAGCACCACCTTCATGGTGCCGCGCACGCAGACGAAGTGGTCCCACTGTTTCTTGTGGTAGTGCCACGCCTTCACGACACCGGGGTACGCCGTGGTCATGTACATCTGACCGAACCCTCGGAACAGCTCGTCGTCGCTGCGCAGCATCTCCATGAGCCGGCCTCGCTCGTCCGGCATCACCTTCAACGGCTTGACGTTGGCACCGTCGATCATCGTTAGAAAACTCCTGAAACCAGAATATCACACCCACGCAGGCCCCATGATGACGCGTCGGCCGTCAGTGTAGCGTACCAATCACGGCTCGCCCACCGCCTAAACCCGCCAAAAGCCGTCCCGTATAGGGATAGTCGTCCTTGCGGACGCCCGGCTTGGGCCTGAATTCGGGGAAGTTGCACCGTTTATTGTGGCATCCGGCACCCTGAATGCGTCATTCCACGCTCATCTTCCCAGGGTTGAATAGCGTTGCGTCATCTTGGCCAGCACGAAAGCCCCATCTAATAGCCGATGGCGGCGACCTGGACCCGCCGACTGCCACCCGCCCCCCAGGTTCAACCGCTACAGCCACCCAGGCTGCCGAAACACACCAGAGGACGCCATCCCACGAAACTGCCAACCGCCGGTGCCTGAGCGTCCGACTTCAGGCCAAATGGCCGCACGGTGTCACACCCGAAGTGGCTATCGACCGCGACGCACCCACCACCGAAGGCGGTTCATACTTCCCAGTGGCCGATAACACCGACAGCACAAGTACTCAGCGTCCGAAAACTCACGCAGATTCCGAAAAACACCCCAACCCAGCGCCTGTGAGATTGATTGATCTGACAGCCTATTCCGCGTCTGTTTTTCGTTGACTGGCTCCCGATGACGGATAGACTAACTGGGGGAAACGATAGCAGCAGACCGCATTACGCAGCGTTAAGAAATCCCATCGCGTATTGAGGCGTCAGCGCTAGTCATTCGGGACAACTTATTTGTCAGAAACCACGCCCAAAGTGGATCAAGAGGCCAGGGGACCGCGCCGGTTCGGCAACGGTACGCGTGACGTCGATGTCATCATCCTGGCCGGCAGTGTGGGACATGAGGCCGCCTGGACCAAGGGCGTGCCACGAGCCCTGCTTCCGCTGACGCCGGAACAGAGCGTGCTCACCGCGCTACTGGACACCATGTCCGATGCCTTCGATGGCACCACGACCATTTGCGCCAACGGCAGCACGCACAGCGTCGAGGGGCACGTCAACTCGCACGGCCTCCCGCACGCTTCGACACGTACGCCGATCCGATATTATCGCGACAACATGCCGCGCGGCACCGGTGGCTGCATCAAGGCTGCCGTGGATTCCGGGCAGGACCGAACCATGCTCGTCGCGGGTGGGGCCGTCTGGCTGGAGGATGATCCCCAGTGGATGGTCGCGCAGCACCGCGACATGGGCAACGCCCTCACCGTATTCTGCACCGAACAATCCGGGGACCACACGATCGACGGACACCGCGCACTCACGCCGACCGGTGTCTACTGCGTGGAGCCGAGCGTGCTACCGCATATCCGCGACGTAGGTTTCCAGGACCTTAAAGAGCAGGTCATTCCCGCGTTGAAGGAGGCCGGGTTGCGCGTCGGCGCGGTCGTGCTTCGAAAACCGGCAATCGAAATTACGGATTCTCGAGATTACCTGTCTGCCGTGTCGCGCGCGCTGGGTACCGGTACCACAGCACTCACCGATTATCGTGAGCTTGCCCCGGGCATCTGGTGCGGCAAGAACGTCACCATCGCGTCAGACGCGCGCATCCTCGGTCCGGCCGTCATCGGTCACGGGTCACACCTGGACAGTCAATCCGTGGTGATCGGACCGGCTATCATCGGGCACAACTGCACCGTAGGGGAGCGTGCCTGGGCGATCCGTTCCGTGGTACCCAACGAAACGCATCTCTTCGCTGAACGGCGGTACACCGACACTTTCGTGACGACCACGGCACCGGCAGCGTCACTACGAACTAACCGCGGCACCCGATCGAATGGTACCGGCGAAGCGCCAAGGGCGTCGGATGCAAACCCGGCGGCACAGCCGTCGCAGTCATCATCAGACTGGAAGGCACGTCTTGCCAACAACTGGCTACCGACGGCCGCAGTATGCGGGGCGTTCGCATGGGCTTACTCATCCTCACTAAGCCGACTCTGGAGCATCTGGCAGGCTAATGGCGATTACAGCGCGGGGCAGCTCGTGCCGATTGCCGCTTTCTACATGATGACGACGCGGCGCAGCGCCCGGAGCGATGACCGGCAGCTTAAGTGCTGGTCGGCCGGGTTTGTGGTGTTCTTTGCGGGGGTGGTGCTGCACCTACTGGGCACGGGCTACCACTATCATTCCATGGAAAACACGGGCATGGTGCTCTCTGCGGTGGGCATCATCATGAGCATTGTCGGGCGTAGAGAAGCCCGTCGTCTGTGGTATCCGCTGTTGTTCATGTTCTTCATGCTGCCGCTTCCCGGTCGATTGCATGCCGCCGCACTGGGTCCACTTCAGGACATCGGCACGGGTGCCTCACGTATAGTGCTTGAGATTTTCAACGTGCCGGTCACGCAAAACGGCCACATCCTGAAAGTGTCGGGACATCAGCTTTCCGTCGCGGAGGCCTGTAGCGGCATGCGTATGGCCATCGCGTTTTTCATCGTGACGGCGTTCCTGGTTTACCTTATCAACCGGCCACGGTGGCAAAAAATCACGGTGTTGGCCTCTGCCGTGCCGATTGCCATCGCTTGTAATATCGCCCGCATCGTGGCGCTGGCGTGCCTGTACCACTTCGGCTACGACGCGTTTGCTCGCGGGGCGTTCCACGATGGCGCGGGCATCATCATGATGCCGATAGCACTTCTGGTCGTGCTGATCGAGTTCCGGCTGCTCAAGAATCTGTTGGCACCGTCGGATCGGGCCGCGGTATTTGGCGATCGATCGAACCGGACCCCCGCCGTTTCCGGACACTAGCGCGATTCAGTGACGGTTGGCGAACGCCGCGCAATCTCGTGCGCGGACCGCGGAGTGACGCTTGATAGTACCAAGAACACAACATCACGTTCTCATCCATATCGACAGCGGCATGGCGGACCAGCTAGATCCGTCGCGCACTGCCACTAATGGACCAGGGACGAGCGCCGCCACGAACCTTCGGTGGTACTGCGAGTGGATCGCCGACCAGGCACCCTCGGCACGGATTCTGGCACCGCACCACCTGAAACAGTCGCTCGGCGATGACGCACCCATGTTCGCCGGCTTGCCGGTCGTTTGGTACCGCCGCAACGACCGAATCGACCTCTCACACCCGGACCGCAAGGGGCGCACCTGGATCGTCAACGCCGCGCAGCTTCCCATGATCGACTGGGACCGCGCAGCCGATGAGACACGCCGCGCCGCCGCAGATGTTGTCGCGTTCGAAGCGGCAGAACGGGGAGCGGCCAACCGGTATGAAGAACGCGTACTCGTGGGCGATAACCAGGAAGTCTTGCGGTTCGAGCGGCACTACGGGGACTCCCCAGTGTGTGCTGATCTGTGGAGCGGCGAGTCGGCGTTCCTGGTGACCAACCAAGAGCACGGACCAGCCGTCATCGTTCATCTGGTGCAGCGCGGGTGGAGCCTGGAGAGTATCGGGGCCATCACGCGCCGGTTTTCACTGCGATGGTCCTCCACGCCGTGTGCCCACTCCATGCTCAACGCCACCGGCGAGCTCGTCGGTGATCTTGGCTTGCTCCAAACCAACACCGCTGCGGCCGCCGCTATCGATTCCACTGAAGCTGACCATACGGATGCCCGACACGACGGCACCAGCCCCGCGCTCGTCGCAGCGAGCACCATGCTCGCGTCCCGGCGATCGGTCGATGCGGACAACGCCGCCAAGGACGATCACACCTACGTCTGGCTCAAGCGGGCGGTGGATGTCACGGTATCGGCTTTGGGCCTGCTCGCGCTGTCGCCATTGTTGATCGTCGTGGCGATTCTTGTGAAGCTCACATCGCGTGGACCGGTCTTCTTCGCGCACCAACGTCAGGGGCTCGGCGGCGAGGAGTTCTTCTGCCTCAAGTTCCGATCCATGGCGCAAGGTGCCGATGCGATGCAGGATGCACTTCGCGGGCAAAACGAGGTCGATGGTCCGCAGTTTCGCATCGAGGAAGACCCACGTATCACCGCCGTCGGCGAGTGGCTGCGCAAGTACAACCTCGACGAACTGCCTCAGCTCATCAACGTCCTGCGCGGGGAGATGAGCTTTGTCGGCCCGAGACCGTCACCGGATCACGAGAACCAGCTATGCCCCGCTTGGCGGCGAACGCGACTCTCCGTGAAGCCCGGCATCACAGGCTTATGGCAGGTGTTGCGTCGGCGACAGTGCCCCAACTCCGACTTCCAGGAGTGGATCTACTACGACGTGGAATATGCCCGGCACCGCTCGCTCTGGCTGGACTGGCAGATTCTGATCCACACACCGGTGGCCATGTTCGCGCCGAAGTATCTGGATCGCTTCGCCGCGAAACTGGAACGGGCCGACATCTGCAAAGGCTCCGATTGGCTGGTACCCAAGGATGGCATCAAGGGCTAGCGCCCTGTCCGGGCATTACTGCACCAGTGTGTATTCGCCCCGGCGCATCCCGTGAACGAAGGCGCGTTTTCAACGGCATGCGGAGCACCCGACCAGCGGCTTTCCTACGCTCACGCGGGGAGACAACCCGACATCCGAGCAACAAGATTGCCCCTGGTGCAATCGCACAATAACACCGCGATTACGCCCCGGTCGATGTTGGACCTTGCCGAACAACCAAGGCCTCCCCTGAACACTAAAAACAGCGGCACGCTGGCATCCAATAAGCTGGATTGCGACCGTCCTGAGCAAATTAATATGGATTTGTGTTGAACTCCACACGTCAACAAGGTACAATCGCGGCCGATCACTTTCGAGAATGAAGCGAGCGAGATTATCATATTGCTTGGAGGCGGGGAAGATGAGAATAAGTCGTGGTTTTCTGGGCACGCTTGTAGTAGGTGCTTTGGCAGTGGGCGTTAGCGTTTACGCCGGTCCGCGTGCGGAAGTGCAGCGGTCTAGTTCTGA
>JAJRSR010000007.1 GCA_024278695.1 Planctomycetota bacterium
ATCGCCGGCAAACTCAGGCCGCACGTACCGCCGCTGAACCGCGACCTCCGCAAGACCGGCCACACAATCGAGCCGACCGATGGCGTCGGCCACACGCAAGAGCGCGGCCATCTCACCCGCAACCGTCGCGCAGAGGTCCCCAAAGAGCTTGCCCTCCAAAACCACCGCGCGTTCCTGCGCGGTGAGCACTTCGTTTTCATACGTCTTGAGTTCATCCGTGATGTAGCGTTCCGCGTTCTTGATCGTCTGCTTACGCACATATTCCGGCGGTACGTCGCCACGGTTGCTGTTGGTGATCTCGATGTAGTAGCCGAAAACCTTGTTGAACCCCACCTTCAGATGGGCGATGCCGGTCCGCTCCGACTCCTTCCGCTGGTACGCCGCGAGCCACGCCTGACCGTCACGCCCAATGGAACGCAGCCGATCGAGCTCCGCATCAAACCCGTCCGCGATGTAGCCGCCGTCGCGCTGGGTCGGCGGCGGATCGTCACGAAGCGTACGCCGCAATACCGCAGCCAAATCACTCAGCCCAACCAGATCGTCGGCTGCGGTAGCCAAGAACTTCAACCGCGTCTCCGTCAACAACTGTGCGACATCCGGCAGCGCGCTCAGCGTCTGCCCGAGCGCCGCTAGGTCGCGCGGATGCGTCCGCGCCAGCGCCACCCGCGAGGCGATACGCTCCACGTCGGCCATGTTCGACAATGCACCGCGCACGCGAGCCCGTGTGACCTCATCTCCCTGGAGCAGACCCACGGCATCTTGCCGCTCGATGATTTTCGCCACATCGGTCAGCGGCGCGCGCAGCCAATGACGCAACCGCCGCCGTCCGATCGGGTGAACGGTGCGGTCGATCGCGTGGTGCAGCGTGCCCTCGCGTGAGGACGACCGCAGCGTACGCTCGATCTCCAGTGACCGGTACGTACTATGATCGAGCTGCACAAAGTCGCTCGTCACCCGCCGCCGCAAAGAGCCGATATGCCCCAGTGCGGTCTTTTGCGTTTCACCCAGGTATTGAATGATACCGCCGGCCGCACAGACGGAGGCGTCTACCGATTCGATTCCGAAACCAGCCAACGTAGCCGACCCGAAATGAGCGAGCAGGGATTGCTCCGCCTGGTACGCGGATAGCTCATGCGCCGGTCTTCGCGTGATGACCGTACCGCAGAGCTGTTCCACCTGCCGGGCCAGTTGCTCCGTGGCGTCGCCGCGTTCGTCGTCGATGAGCAGTTCATCCGGGGCGTGGCACACGAGTGCATCGACAAGCGTCTCGCGGGTGACATCCACCAACTCGAACCGCCCGCTCGCCAGTTCGATCATCGCGAGACCGACCTCACCACCACGCAGGCAGACGCAAGCGAGCGTGTTATCATCGCCCTCGTTCAGCAGCGCCTCATCCGTCAGCGTACCGGCCGTAACGATACGCACGATATCACGCTTGACGACGCCCTTCGCTTCTTTCGGATTCTCCATCTGCTCGGAGATCGCCACGCGATACCCCGCGACGACCAACTTCTTCAGATACCCCTCGAGCGCATGATAGGGGATACCGGCCAGCGGAATCTCGTTGGCCGCGCCTTTGTTACGCGACGTCAACGAGATCCCCAGCACCTTCGAGCTAAGCACGGCGTCCTCGTAAAATGTCTCGTAGAAATCGCCCATGCGAAAAAACAGCACGGCATCACCCACGCGTTTTTTCTGATCGACGTACTGGCGCATCGCAGGCGTGGGCGACTTCGCATCGGCCGACGCGGCCCGGATGGGTTCAACCCGTTTGGGCTCGCCCGGTTTGGAGGCTGCGGTCATCGGCTCAGATGGTGCGGGTATCGTGGCCAAGTGTGGTTCCCTGCCGGTAAAAACGCCCGAAAGTCGCAGGCCCAAGCCACCGCGACCGATCGAGACACACGCGACCGACACAGACATAATACCCGCCCCACCGCCTCATCGCCAACACCACAACCGTTTCAACCAGTGGCGATTGGCTCTGATTCGGATAGGATATCACATGATGACTGAGCAACGTGAAAAGGTCGTGGTCGCGATGAGCGGCGGCGTGGATTCCAGTGTGGCCGCCTGTCTGCTGCTGGAGCAGGGGTACGACGTGGTCGGGCTTTTCATGCGCGTCGGCGTGTCAGCCCCGGAAAATGAAACCACCACAGATGAAGTTCCTTCTTCCCCCCTGACCAAGGCGGGGAGCCGGAGGCCCGACGACATTGGTGGCAACGGCACGCACGGATGCGGCACGCACGACGACAGCACATGCACCGCCGCACCACCCAAGCCCGCGCGAAGACTCAAGCAGGGCTGCTGCAGCGCTTCCGACGCGGCCGATGCCCGGTTCGTGGCCGGCATGCTCGGCGTGCCGTTCTACGTACTCAACTTCCAGGACGATTTCGCGGAGATCATGGATTACTTCGCTGGTGAGTACGTCCAAGGCCGCACGCCCAACCCCTGCGTCGTCTGCAATGACCGGCTCAAGTTCGGCAAGCTGCTCGACTACGCCGACGCGGTCGGTGCGAAGTACGTGGCCACCGGACACTATGCGAGAATCGGCGAGCGCGACGGCCAAAGAACGCTCATGCGGGGGGTCGATGCCGACAAAGACCAGTCCTACGTCCTGTTCGGGCTGCGGCGGGAGGTGCTCGACCGCGTGCTCTTTCCCGTCGGCGATCTCGCCAAACCGCAGGTCCGCGAGGTGGCCACCCGCTTGAACCTGCCCAACGACCAGAAGCCCGATTCGGTCGAGATCTGCTTTGTGCCGGATAACGACTACGCCCGCGTCGTGCGCGAGCGCCGCCCGGAGGCATTCACCGAAGGCGACGTGCTCAACCAAGCGGGCGCGGTCATTGGCCAGCATCAAGGCATCGGCCACTACACCGTGGGGCAGCGCCGTGGGTTGGGTATTTCCGCGCCCAACCCGATCTACGTCACCAAGCTCAACGTGCTCAACAACACCGTCGTCACGGGCGAGGCAAACGCCCTGCTCGCGTCATCGCTGGTCGCCGGCCGCGCCACGTTTCTCGTCAGCCCACCCACCAAGCCGTTCCGAGCGGCCGTGAAAATCCGCTACCTCCATCAAGCGGCGATGGCCACCGTCACGCCGATGCCCGAACCAACGACGCCTCACAACCATGCACCCAACGCACCGAGCGAAGCGGATGGTACTGGAGTGGCTAGTAAACCCGCCGCGCACACTGAACGCAAGGAACAGTCGAATAGCCGTAGCGATGCCCCAAAAAACCACCGCACGGTTCGCGTAGATTTCGACGAACCGCAACGCGCCATCACACCCGGTCAAGCCGTCGTGTTTTACGATGATGATGTCGTGCTAGGCGGCGCGTGGATCGACTCAACCGAGTAACGCCCTACGACCGCGACTTCGACGCAAGCAGTGTCCGTACCTGATCGATGAGTGCTTTTCGGTCGATCGGCTTGGTGAGGTAGTCGTCGCTGCCGCACTCGGCCGCCCGCTCGACATCGCTCGTTTCGTTCAGCGCGGTCACCATGATGATGATGGTGTCGCGGGTTTTCGGATCGGTCTTGATCCGCTTGCACACCTCGAAGCCGGACATCTTCGGCATCATGATATCAAGGAGAATCAGGTCCGGACGCGCGTCAGTCACCTGCTGCAACGCCTCCAGCCCGTTGGTCGCCCGCACGACGTTGATCTCGGGCAGGTCCTCCATATAGACCTCAAGCAGTTCGAGGTTCTGAGCGTTGTCATCCACGATCAACACTGTCGGTCGTGAATCAGATTGGCTGGCAGCATCCGTCATGCGCGTCGTCCCTATGCTTTTGGTCTCGCGACCGAAGTATCATCAAGTGCCGAGCTCGACCCGGCAAAACCAATCGACAAGCACCAAGCCACTCGCGAAGTACACTGAACCGTAGCAACCAACTCGCGAGGCACACCGAGCCGCCGCTCTGCCTTCCCCTCCGTACGGCTTCCCCCCTTGCCAAGGGGGGGACTGAGGGGGGTCTCCCGGCACACCGTCAACACCGAGAAACCCGTACGGCTCCTAACCCGTGGCATCAGAATAACATGATAACCGATACCCGCCCCCCGCTCCACTCGCGCGCCCACGCCCCGAAGACCACGATGCATGGCACATAAAAAAACGGGCCGGGATCGAGGAAACCTCAAACCCGGCCCGAGATTACATTTTCGCAAGGTGGCAGGTGTCGCAAAACGCCGCGACGCACTTGCCGGATCAGGTTACCCCGATCAACTCACCCATCACTGGGCGTCTTGCCGTATTAGGCATTCTTGCGGCGACGACGAAGCATCGCGATACCGCCAACACCCAAGAGCGCCAACGTCGCCGGCTCAGGCACAACCGTCAGAGCCAAGGCGTCGCCAC
>JAJRSR010000169.1 GCA_024278695.1 Planctomycetota bacterium
ATGACGCTTGTGCTGATCGATTCCGATAAACAGCATTATGGGTTCTCCTGTGAAAAAGGATTCAGTTTTAGCGATCCCACAAAGATACGCCGTCAAATACATCCTGCAGGAGAACCCTCTTTCATAGAATCATTCTTCGCCCAAGGCGAAGGGTGGGGGACGGCCGTCGGTCGATGAGCATTCCCACCCACTCAAACAATCGGCCAAGTTCCATATGTTTGTAGTTGATTGTAGGTATTGTGATCGCTAGCATCCGGTAGAACTGTTATTCGGATGAATCCAATGATGCACAGCGCGCGCCGCAATGGTTTGACGATCATGGAAGTAGCGGTTCTTGTTGTTATCTTAGCGGTGTTTGCATTTTGGATTCTGCTCCCACGGGTCACGCATTGTGGCTGTCCGTCACGTCGCCTTGTTTGTGCCGCAAACCTCAAGGGCATCGGTACGTCCTGCATTATTTACGCCAACAGTAACCACTCGTCTTGGCCCGTGCCTGCGTTCGACGAGACTTTGGCTGGCAACATTGATTACACCGTGCACGCTGGCGGCGGGGAGGGGTCAGTTCGATCGCCGAATCGACGGCAGCCATCGGTCGCTGGACCAGGCGGAGCCAGGCAGTTGAGTGTCACGCGTTCGTTTTGGATCCTTGTGCGGTCGGGTGATGTGACGCCTCACCAGTTCATCTGCCCCACTGCTGGCGATGAGCCCAAGTCAAACGAAAACCTCACGGCGTACTACGATTTCTCATCATCCAAAGCGGTGAGTTATGGCTTTCAGGTGCCCTTCGGGCCGCGTTGCGCGAGGGCTATGGATTGGTCAGACAATCGTTTGGCCGTCGTCGCAGATCGTGGACCATACGGTAGGACCACTGTGTCTACACCGCCTACGGACACCACGTTTTCGGCGTCGGTGGCACCACCACGGTTTGGTCCAAAATCACTGCCGTGGCGGAAGTATAACTCGCCGAATCACGGCGGCGAGGGGCAAAACGTGCTCTTTGCGGATGGCCATGCCGAATTCAGGCGCACGCCGATAGTTGGAATCGACCATGACAACATCTATACGGTAGCTTCCGAAGGTGATGGACCGTGGGCGTTGACTGTCGGTGAATCGCCTTGGAAACGCGGCGCGAGCCCGCGTGTTGGCTTGGATTGCTCAGAAGAATCACCCACGAAGGATTCCGTGATATTCCCATGACTCGATGCTGCGAGTTACTTGCCCCAGTACTTTACTGCGTTTTGGAAAACGGTGAGTCCATCCGGCGTTCCGGTGTTGTCTCTTCGCGTCCAGTGGGGGTGGTGGGTGTGAGCGAAGGCTCTGTCGGGGTGGGGCATAAGCCCGAAGACCCGGCCGGTGGTGTCGCACAGTCCGGCGATGCCCGCTTCACTGCCGTTGGGGTTGGCCGGATAGCGATCGTGGGAGCCATTCGCGTCGATATACCTTACCGCGATCAGACCATCCGTATCCAGTTTCTTAGCCGCGTCGGCGCTGGCGATGACGACCTTGCCCTCGGCGTGTTCGACCGGCATTTCCAACTTCGTGTCTGGTGTCAGGAACGGGCACTTGTCGGTACAAACTTCCAGCGTGACCCACCGCGCTTCGAACTTGGCCGAGTCGTTGTAGGTGACGGTGACCAACTCGCGGCTGCCGTCGCCGCCGGGTAGCAGGCCGGTCTTTACCAACGCCTGAAACCCGTTGCAGATGCCAAGGATGCCGCCGCCGCGCTCGACGAGACGGCGGAGTGCGTCGGCCGATTCGTGCATGATGCGCTGGGCGAGGATCTGCCCGGCCGCGATGTCGTCGCCGTAGCTGAAACCGCCGGGTATGGTGACGATGGCGTAGTCGTCGATCATGGCGGGGCGGTCGGCCAGCTCGTTGATGTGGATCAGCGTCGGCGACGCACCGGCCACCCGCCAGCAGTGCATCACCTCTTCATCGCAGTTGATACCCGCACACCGCAAGACTAAGACCGGTACGTTTTTCATCACTTGTGCCGTTTCTAAAGACGTTGGCTTTCTATCTTCGCAAGTTGAACGGAACCGGAGCACGTTCCATGGGTTGGGTGGCCCACCTCTTTAGAGGTGGGGGACACGAATGCGGATTGGTTTGGCCTTCCTACGGCTAAAGCTATGGGCCACCCGACGAATCTGATGCCAAGGTCTGGCACTATTGACCTCCCCCGTTGGCTAGCGGCTTGCGCCAGGCATCGGCTAGCGCTGACACCGCGATGTCGATATCCGGTTTCGACGCCTGCTGGATCACCAATCGCGGTGATGCCGCTACCGTGCCGATGATGGGCAACCCGCTGGCAGTCGCGTCGGCCTCGTTCATTTCCAACAAGTACGTTGTTGCGACGTTGTCGAAAACGCCCGGCGCGTAGCATTCCTTTGAGAGTTCGATTGAAGCGCCGCAGCTCCCCGCGAAGCACATCTCTGCGATAGCCACCGCGAGTCCGCCGTCGCTGATGTCATGGGCCGCGCGAACCTTGCCGCTGCGGATCAAGGTTGAAGTCTTGTCGTGCATCGCCATGGCCGCAACCAGACCGGTCTGTCGAACCGGCGCGGAAGCGATCACCAGCTTATTGCCCGGCGTTTTCAGATCCATCGACACGCACTTCGTCACGTCGTCCACCATCGCGATCGCGCTAATCAGTAGCGTGTAGGGGATGGCGATATTCTGCGGCAGGCCCGTTCGCTTCGCCTCGGCCTCACTCATGGAAAACTGATTGTTGAGCGAGTCCTTGCCCGAGACAAACGGCAGTCCGTACGCCATAGCCGCATCATACGCACCCTTGCAGGTCCGCACGAGCGCGCCGAGCGACCGTTCGTTGTCCACCTTGGGCCAGCAGAAGTTGTCGAGGATGGCCGCGTGGTTCGGGTCGCCGCCGGTGCAGATGATGTTGCGGAGGGCTTCGTCAACCGCGCAAATGGCCATCCAATAGGGGTCCACGTCGGCCAGCTCCGGGCTCATGCCGCAGGCGATCGCGATGCCGCGATCGCTTTCATGCCGCGGGCGAAGGACGGCCGCGTCCGACGGACCGAAGCCGGGGCCGACGAGCGATTTCACCACGCTACGCCCCTGGACCTCGTGATCGTACTGACGGATCACCCACTCTTTCGAGGCGGTGTTGAGCGTTCCAAGCGCTGACAGCAATTGCTCGTTGGGTGTGCCCGTTCGCTTTTGCAGGGCTACGGTTTCGGCGTCACTGGCCGTCCATTTAGCGTGAAGCGTGGGTTGCGGAATGCCGCCATGCAGGAACGCCATGTCGATTTCGCCGACGATCGTGCCGTCATACCGCACGCGGAGCTTGCCGTCACCGGTGAAGGTGCCGATGGCCGTCGCGTCGACCTCCTCGGCCGCGAAGATGGCGAGGAACTGCTCTAGCTTTTCCGGCGGTACGGAGAAGACCATGCGCTCCTGCGCTTCGGAGATCCAAATCTCATCATAACGAAGGCCGGCATATTTCAGCGGTACATCGCGGAGTTCTACATCAGCGCCGGTCTCTTCACCCATCTCACCGACGGCGCTGCTCAGCCCGCCCGCGCCGCAATCGGTGACGGCCGAGTAGAGGCAGCCGCTCTCGTGATCGCGGGCCAACAGCATGGCGTCAAGGACTTTTTTCTCTTCTACGGCGTTGCCGATTTGTACGGCGTGAGAAAACTCATCCGCATGGTCGTCGGTGAGTTCTGCAGAAGAAAACGTCGCGCCGTGAATGCCGTCGCGTCCGGTTTTTCCACCGGTGACGACGATGCAATCACCGGGGCGCACGGTTTTTTCCACCATGTTTCGAGGGATCAGCCCGATGCAGCCACAGAACACGAGCGGGTTGGCCAGGTAACGATCGTCGAAGAAAATCGCGCCGTTGACCGTAGGGATGCCCATACGGTTGCCATAATCACGCACGCCGCCGACCACCCCTTTAAGCACGCGACGCGGATGGATGACGTCTTTGGGGAGCCGGGCCGCGTCGAAATTCGGCGTGGCCACACAGAACACATCGGTGGAAGCGATCGGCTTGGCACCGAGCCCGCAGCCCATGATGTCGCGGATGCACCCGCCGATACCGGTGGCCGCTCCGCCGTACGGCTCGATGGCTGACGGGTGGTTGTGCGTTTCAGCCTTGAAGGCGATGCCGTACTCGTCATCGAACGCGATCACGCCGGCGTTATCGACGAAGACCGAGAGGCACCAGTCCTTGTTGAGGTCTGTGGTGGCTTTGGCGATTGTGTCTTTGAGCAGGTTGTCGATCTTGATGGTGACGGTGCCAGGCTTGCCGAAATCATCGCCGGTATACTCGTACGAACTCTTGAGGGTCTTGTGGACGCAGTGTTCGGACCAAGTCTGCGCGAGCGTTTCGAGCTCAAGGTCGGTCGGGTTGCGCCCGAGGTTCTGGAAATGGCTGCGAACCTCTTGCATCTCAGCGAGCGATAGGAACAAGTGCCCGGTGCGCGAGAGCTTGGCGAGTTCGTCGTCATTCAGACCGTTCATGGTGACGCAGCGCAGCTCGAAGGCGCGCGTGGGTGGCGCGACGAACACGTCACCGATGGCGTCATCCCGACCGAATCCGTGAAGGTAGCACGTTTCGATGCAGGCGTTGGCCAACACCGTGGCGGCGATGGTGTCGAGATCATCAATACCGCGTGCGCCGATGATGTCATAGCGCCGCGCTGTTTGAAGGTCATCGACCGAGCCCGCGTCTCCGGTAGCGACAACGAACCGCCGGACGGCTTCCAATGCGCTAATGGCGACCGGGTTCATCACACCCGGCTGGGGGTGGACGTCGATGGCGCATGGTGTAGATTTTGCAGGATCATCTTGCACGGTGAGCCCGGAACCCGCCTTGAGTCCAGTGCCGAACGTCACCTCTTCCGATACGGGGTCTGTCAGCAGGTTGCGGGCGATCCGTTCTACCATCGCTTCCGATAGCTGCCCGCGAAGGAAGTAGAGCGTGCTCGACCGGACGCCTTCGATGTGCGCCATCCCCGCTTGGCGGATGTCTTGCAGCGCGGCTCGACCGTGTCCGTCAAGCTGCGCGGTCTTTCGTGACACGCAGATGTGCCAAGAGCCTCCGCTGCCTGAGCTTCCGCTACGATCGGGCATTCATATTACACCTTGAATACAGTGGTTTCAGGTCGCATCACCGCCGAGACGCCCTCAGCACACGACGACGGCAAACCTACCGCGCATTTGCATCCTTCGCTAGTCCCGTCTAAGGTCCAACCCGTCGATGAAAGCAGCCCGGAGCCGGTTGCAGCTCGCCAATGTTGTGACATTTGGAGTGGTCTCGCATGCGGTTTGCCTCGTCTATCACACTAGCCACCGAAGCGACGCAAGCCGTTGATGAGCTTCTTGCGCCGATCGACAGCCGGGTGACACCGGGGATGGTTGATCTGGCGTTGCTGTTTCTCACCGCTCACTTTGATGATGACCTAGCCGAGATTGTTGAACGCGTGGGTACGGCGATGCCGCACGCGGTGCTTCTCGGATGTACGGCCGAGGGGACGATCGGCGTGGATCGCGAGGTCGAGGGGCGGCCTTCGATATCGATGCTTGCTGCCAGCCTGCCGGGTGTCAGCGTTCGCCCGTTCCAGTTGAACTCTGGAGATCTGGACACGCTGACTTCTCCCGAACGCTGGGAGCGCAAGACCGGTGTGTCACGGGAAAGTGATCCGATTTTTGTGGCCATGACGGATCCATTTCGAGAAGATACGTTTGAGTTTGTATCTCGAATCAATGAGATGTTTCCCGGTGCGCCGTTGGTGGGGGGCGTCGCCAGCGCCGGGCATGAACCGGGTCAGAACCAGTTGGTGCTGGCGGGGGAAATCATCGAGGGTGGAGCTGTCGGCGTGACGCTTTCTGGCGATGTGGGCGTGACCACGATCGTGTCTCAGGGGTGCCGACCCATTGGTGAATCGTTCGTCATCACCAAGGGCACGCGCTACGTCATCCAAGAGATGGGCGGTGAGCCGGCGCTGACCCGGCTGCATGATGTGTTGGTGGGCTTGTCGGAGGAGGATGAGCGGCTGGCGCGTCGATCCTTGTTTGTGGGGCGTGCGATTGACGAGTACAAGGGAGAATTCGAGCGCGGCGATTTCCTTATTCACAACATTATTGGGGTGGACCGTAAGAATGGGGCGATCGCCATTGCTGGGAACGTAAAGGTCGGTGCGACGGTTCAGTTTCACGTTCGAGACGCGAAAAGCGCCGACGAAAACCTCCGTAAGATGATCGCGCCGCATGGCGGCAAGGAAATCGCCGGAGCGATGTTGTTCGGCTGCAACGGTCGCGGCACAAACATGTGGCCGGAGTCGGGTCACGATATCGGCGTGATGCGTGAGCTGTTGGGAGATGTTCCGGTCGC
>JAJRSR010000170.1 GCA_024278695.1 Planctomycetota bacterium
CACCCGGAGAGGAATGGGCTATCGCTAAACCGCTCGCGATCGACTATCTCAGCGAAAGGGAGCTGGACGTAGCGCCCGCCAGCGTTAGCGCCTCGGCGCGTTTTGTCGGCTCGGCAGACGTCGAGGGTACACCTTGTGAAGCGTTCACGGCACGTTTGTCCTCCAAGAAGCTTAGGCTCGAAGGCGTATTGCCGGACGGGATGCAACTCACCAAGGCCACCGTTGAGGTAAGCGTGAGCGTGTTCGCACCGACGGGTACGCGGACGCCGATTCTTCGTGAAACGACTGACATGACGGTTTCATATTCCGGCCGTGGCAGTCAAAGCGGGATCGTACTCAGCGCCGACCACACAGCACAGATACGAGAGTCCTGGACTCGGACACCAATATCAAGGTAACCGCTGCGGATCTATCGAGGCCAATCGCCTGAAAACGCCTCTACGGCTGGCCCTGTCATATAGACGTGGTCGTCGCCGGCCCAGTCGATCTGAAGCTCACCACCCGGCAACACCGTCGTAATCCTACGCCCGGTGCGCTGCGTCTCGGCGCTGGCCACGCATACGGCGCAGGCACCCGTACCGCACGCCCGCGTGGCACCGCTTCCGCGTTCCCAAGTACGCACGGTCACCCGATCCGACGCGTCCACCCGAACAAAATGCACGTTGATCCGCTCGGGGAAGATGTCCGCACATTCGATCAAAGGACCAAGCGTTACCAGATCCACCGTGTGTAGCTTGTCCACGAAGATCACCGCGTGCGGGTTGCCCATCGACACACAGGTCATGTGAAACGCTTCCCCATTCACGCGAAGCGGGTGTTCGATCAAGCGATCACGGTCTACCGTCGTGGGTAAGTCGCTGGCAGCTAAGCTCGGCTTGCCCATATCGATACGCACGGCAGAAACAGCCCCGCCCTCAAGCTCACATCGCGCGTGCTTGATGCCGGCGTCCGTTTCGATGGTCAGCTCGGGACCGCTCACCCTACCGCGATCCACGGCGTACTTCGCAACGCACCGGATGCCGTTTCCGCACATCTGCGCACGCGATCCGTCGGCGTTGTACATTTCCATGCGGACGTCGGCCACCTCGGACGGGCCGATTAGAATAAGCCCATCGCTTCCGATACCAAGGTGTCGATCAGAGACGCGGTGCGCCAAGTCAGCCATTTGTTGCACGGGCTCGCTCGACACGTCTACAAAAACGTAGTCATTGCCGAGCCCATGCATTTTCGTGAACTTCATGCCAGGCATTGTAGAAGACGGGAGAAGGAATCGCGAATGGCGCGAGGCGCTCGTTAGGCTTGCAGATCGAGGTGCTGGTGGCCGTCTTCGTCGGTGGTAATGCCGTCCGGTGTGGCCTCGGCATCGAGCTGCTCCTGCTCGGGCGCGAGCTCTTCCTCGCTGCGACCCTCGCTACCGCTGCCCTCCGCATCGGTCGAGACTTTTGTGTTGTCGTCGGTGATCTCGACGGTAACTTCCAGCTCATCCGACGATTTAGCCTGCCTGGCGGCCGCCTGGGCCAGACCCGCCTGGCGGGCGGCACGAGCCTTGCCAACCTCCCGAGCCTGGAAGCCCGCTTGCGCAGCCGACGAAGCAAGATCTGATGGGATTTCGGCCATGTACACACTCCGATCAATGAGAATGCACCGAGTCTGGCAGCAGCCCGATAGAGACAAAGGCTGTTGCTGTGCGAACTTTGGCACGCCCCTTTCGAGCGCTCATCTTGCAGAACCCAAGAACCCGGACCAGTACGAACGACAACGGCTAATCGACGAGTTCCTTCTTGCGCAGCTCCAACTGCTCCTTCAGCCGACGAAGAATCGACGAGTGCATCTGCGAGACGCGGCTCTCCGAAAGATCGAGCGCGACGCCGATTTCCTTCATCGTCATCTCTTCATAGTAGTAGAGAACGAGGATCAGACGCTCCGCACGCGTCAGACCGCGCGTGATCAGCTCTTTGAGGTCGCGCTTTTGGATATCGCGTACCGGGTCACGTCCACGTCGGTCCTCAATCACGTCGATCTCGCAGACCTCCTTGTTGGAATCTGTTTCGCTGTACTTACGCGACAGAGAAATCTGCGACACGGCGTGCGAGTCACGGATAAGCTTCTTGAGATCGTTCTGCGGTAGGTTCAGATGTTCCGCGATCTCCGTCTCAGCGGGGGCATAGCCGAGCATGGACTCTAACTGGCGCGATACCCGATCCAACTTGCTGGACCGACTCCGCACGAGACGCGGCACCCAATCCATACTGCGCAGCTCATCGAGAATGGCTCCACGGATGCGCGGCGCACAATACGTCTCAAACTTCACACCCCGCCCAAGATCGTACGCGTCAATCGCGTCCATCAGACCGAAGACGCCGGCGGAGACAAGGTCGTCGTTTTCGATTTCATCGGGTAGCTTCGCGGCGATCCGCTCGGCGTTGTATTTGACAATCGGGAGGAACACCTCCATCAATTGATTTCGAACGGCCGATGTCTTTTTGCGCTGATACTTGCGCCACACGTCGGTCATATCCGGTCGTTTTTTCGTTGCTCGCATGGATAAGGGCTCCTAACGCTTCCTTGCGCACCGCCGCGGTTGCTCATCCCAGGAACAACACGCGACCCGCCAGCCACTGGTTCGTGCCCGAAGGTACAGCGCCTAAGCGCTGTTCAGTTCACCCTCAGGCATCGCTGCCTCAGCCTCCGTCGGCGCAACATCCATGTCACTCGGCGGAAGCTCGTAACGTTGTAATATCTCTGCTTCGCGCTTGCGTTCGAACTCGCGAACCACCATCTGGGCCACGGAGCCAAGCACGAAGCCAATCATAAAAAACAAAAATAGCGCGAAAACGGCGCGCTCGAGTGTGATTGCGATAGGATTTTGGACGAGAAGCCCGACGAAAACCGTCACGCTAAAAGCGAGCAACCCCAGAACAGAGCCGGCGTATCGGGCGATCATTTCAGCAACATCCCTGTCGCAACCAAAACTCAGACACACGGACGGGAACCAACAGGCCCACCAGCCGAACATCACGTTTTGCTCTTTCGAGCATGGCCGGTTCAACAACCGCTGTGCGAGATTCTACTCAACACCAAGCGATCAACCTCCGGCGCTCAACCAACGGCATCCGTGCCGCAAGATACCGCACCGCCAAAAGACGGCTTTTTCCAACGCACGGCAATCCCGAACTTTTCTTCAAGCCAAGACCACCGCGTTACACGAACAACCCGGCCACGCGTTGAAACAAGCCGCCGCGACTCTGCGGTTTGGCCACGCTCTTCGTGAGCGATGCGGCAACCGCAGCGATGCAAGCGCTGGCGTTCGAGCCAGGATCGTGGAGCACAAACGGGCACCGCGCCAACACGGCCCGCTCCACAGAGCTATCATGCAACATGTAGCCGCCGTTGGCAACAGAATAATTTAAAAATTTCTGCGCGACCTTCGCGATGCGTTCAAAGGTCGCAATTGCAGCGGCGCGACTGTCGGCCATGTTCACGAACAAACTGATGCGCCCCTCGCAACCAAGCCGACGCAAAGTCTTGATCGTAGCATAGGCATCGGTCATGGCGGTCGGTTGTGGCGTCGTAACGATGAACGTATCGTCAGCACCAAGCGCAAACCCCAGCACGCTCTCAGAAATACCCGCGCCGCAGTCGCAAATTACCATATCAGTACTGCGATCAAGCTGCGCGAGCTGCGACAGCAAGTTTTCCCGCTCAAACTCCGAAAGACTCGCGAGCCCCTCCGTCCCGGATGCGCCCGGCACGAATCGGATCCCACCCGGCGCGTCCATGCAGATTTCCTCAGCACTGCGAACGCCGCGAACCAAGTGCGCTAGCGTGTAGCGCGGCTGAAGCCGCATCAATAGATCCGCGTTGGCAAGACCCATATCCAAATCCACAAGTACCACGCGCTGCCCGCGCTGCGCAACGGAAATCGCAAGATTGACCGCGATGTTGCTCTTGCCAACACCGCCCTTGCCGCTCACGATCGCGAGACGACGCACCTTACGACGTCTGCGAGCCAGCAAGCGGAGACGATCCGCCTGGTCCCGCCGCCTGCCAGGTTGCACCGAAGCACCCATAGAGCATTCCTGAAAAGACCACGACGGTACCGCACCGCACGCCCGCCGACTCTTACACGATCACCGCATGGCGACCGGCGTTCGCTCCACACACATCACCACAACCGTCCAGTATGAGCGAAGCCAAACGCTCCTGGACCGGAGCCTCAATGTCATCCGGAACGTCTTGCCCTGTCGTAACATACGACAGCTTCGCATCAGCCCTCGCCAAACAATTCACAATCACGCCAAAGCCCAGCGCTTCATCCA
>JAJRSR010000171.1 GCA_024278695.1 Planctomycetota bacterium
AAGCGGTCGTGTCGGCTTCGTGTGGGGATCAACGTGCTTCGCAATGACGCGCACGCGGCCGTGGGTATTGCGGCGGCCACCGGTGCTGCGTTCGTTCGTGTCAACGTACACACCGGGGTGTCCGCCACGGACCAAGGCATGATCGAAGGGCGAGCGGCCGAGACGCTCCGTTACCGTAAGCTGCTCGGTGCGCGCGTCGCGATCCTGGCCGACGTCCACGTCAAGCACGCAAGACCCATCAACGAGACGGACATCGCCCGTGCCGCGAAAGATACCGCCTATCGCGGTATGGCCGACGGGCTGATCGTCACGGGTACGGCCACCGGTCAACCCGTGGACCTTGATGATCTCAGGAAGGTTCGCGAAGCCGTGCCCGACCGCCGGGTCTATGTGGGCAGCGGTACGACGACCGATTCCGTTGCGACGCTGATGGCCGAGTCAAACGGTGTGATCGTGGGTTGCGGATTGAAAGAACGTGGTGATCCAAGCCAGCCGATCGACGCGAAGCTTGCACAATCTTTCGCCCATGCCGCCGGTCGGAGTTGACGGCGTGCCCCCGCGAATCCACATCATCGCACCAGCCGGTTCGTGTACGGGGTTTATCAAAGCGTTTGGGGTTGGCTCCGCAGACGAACTCCTGGCCGTGATTCAGGAGGTGTGCGGAACGTCGTTTGAAATCACGGGCGAGAGCCGTTTGTTCACTTGCGATGAGGATGAATTGCGGGGTGGTCGCACGGATGACGCGTCTCGGGCGGAGGACATCGAACGTGCGCTGGCCGATGACGGCGTTTGCGCGGTCGTCGCGCTTCGCGGCGGCGCGTGGTTCACGCGAGTGCTGCCGCGCATTGACTTTTCCGTGCTGGATCGCCGACGAACTCCGGTGGCGGTTTGGGGATTCAGTGAACTTACTCCCTTGGTCAACATCGTCGGCGCGCACGCGCACGGTGTTGGGGTTTACGACATGGGTCCGGCGTTTCTGGTCTACGGACTTCGGCGCTTTGCGGAGCAACACCGCGACACGGTTCTAACTGCTGGTGTCAGCGCGAAAGATTGGGCCCAGCAGATGTTGCGATCGAAGTTTGTAGAGTTTTTCCAATCGGTGGTTGCCGTGCTGATCGGATCGCAGCCGGGGATCGTGATCGATGCCAATCTTGTGCGTGGCAATGTCGGCGACCTCCCCGAGGCGGCTATCTTCATCGGCGGTAATCTGACGGTGTTGTCTACGCTGATCGGATCGAAGTACGACGGTTGCATCGCCCCGGGAAACCGCTGGCTGGTTCTCGAAGACCTCAACGACAAGCCCGAGCGCCTCGATCGCTTTCTCTCGCACCTCACGCTGGCGGGTTACTTTGAACGGTGCGCCGGCGTGCTGCTGGGTGATTTTCATCAGCAAGATCGTGATCTCATCCACGCCGTACTGGCGATGTTGGACTTTCATTTGCCGCGCGGGCGGTCTGTCCCCGTGCTGACGACGCGCACCGTCGGGCATGTCTGGCCCATGACCCCGCTGCCGCTTCACGTTTCGGCTCACCTAGCGTCCGATGGTGCCGGGGCCTGCCGGATTGCATTTCCGGCGGACGCGCTTACGCTGTGCCCCCAATAATGACGCCGCTTCCTCCACAAGAGCATGCCCCCGCGCCGCGACTCGCGCAGTTTCTCGCGCCGGTGTTGTTGATCGGTGCGGCTACCGTGGTCTATGCTAACAGCTTCTCTGGCGTTTTCTTGTTTGATGACTACGGGCGCATCGTGGAGAACGAGCGTATCCGTCAGCTTTGGCCGCCCGGGCCGTGGCTCGCCACGCGGCGGCCGTTGGTCGAGTTCACGCTTGCGATCAACTACATGGCCGGCGAAGTGAGACCATGGGGGTACCACCTCGTCAATCTGATGGTCCACGTTGCGGCCGCGCTGGCGCTTTTTGGTGTGATCCGCCGGACCGCGTTGATTGTGCGAAGTGAATCATGCGACAACTCGGCGACGTGGCTTGCCTGCGCCGCGGCCATGCTCTGGGTCGTGCATCCGCTAAACACGCAGAGCGTGACGTACCTCATCCAGCGCGGTGAGTCGCTGATGGGGCTGCTCTATTTTTTGTGCGCGTACACGCTGCTTCGCGGGTCGCAGTCGCCAAGACCCTGGCGCTGGTTTGCGATCACGATCGCAGCGTGTGCGGGTGGTATGGCCGCCAAAGCTGTCATGGTCACCGCGCCCGTGGTTCTTCTTTGCTTTGATCGAATGTTTCTCGCATCGTCTTGGCGCGAGCTTTTTCGACGCCGCGCCGTGTTGCATGGCGCGCTCATGCTGACGTGGACGGTGCTGGTGATGTGCGGCGTCGCGCAGGCCGTGCTTCAGACCAGCGCGAAGGCCGGTGCCAACGTTGGATTCGCCTACCACGGCATCAGTCCGGTCGAGTACGCCATGACGCAGCCGGGCGTGATCCTTCACTACCTTCGCCTTTGCGTGTGGCCCGACGCGCTCTGCCTCGACTATCAATGGCCCGTCGCGACATCCCCTAATGCCGTTCTCGGGCCAGCGCTGCTCCTCATCGCGATGCTATTCGCTACCGTCGGTGCCGTCGTGTCGCGTCATTGGCTTGGCTTTGCGGGGCTGTGGTTTTTTCTGATCCTCGCGCCGACATCGAGCATCGTGCCGATCAAGGACGTCATCTTCGAGCACCGGATGTACCTGCCGCTGGCCGCGATCACAACGATTGCCGTGTTCGGTGCGCATGATATCCTAAGGCGTCTGGGCCGACGTTTTTCCTTTGGTCGCGCACCGCGCAGCGCGGTGGCATTGTTGCTTGCGGTTGGTGCTGTTGTGCCGCTCGGTTGGCGAACGATCTTGCGCAACCGTGACTACCACTCGTCGTTGGCCATGTGGCAGAGCGTGGTGGATGCGCGTCCCAATAGTGATCGCGCGTATTTCGGGTTGGGCGTGGCGTTTTACCGCGAGGGCCAGGTAGACGCGGCACTGGCGCGCATTCAACATGCGATCGAACTGACACCACGCTACGCGGATGCGCACTTCAACCTCGGCGTGATCTACACGGACAAGGGAGATATGGAGGCGGCCATCGCGTCCTACCGTCGCGCGGTGGAGGTTGCACCGACGCGTGAGCGGTATCCCCAGGCATTGGTGGCTCTGCTCGTTCATCTTCGGCGCTACGCAGAAGCGCAGGCCGTTCTACGGCAGACGCTGTCGCGCACGCCTCAGGCCGACTGGGCACGGAAACAACTCGCCGAGCTCGACGCGCGTCAGAGGCGTTGAGTTGTTTCGCACCGATTGCGTCAAAGAACAATTCTTGGCGCGTAGTCCAGGGTATGGCGTTGTCGGCAGGGCGGCGAGGGGTGGAGATTGTCATACGCAGTCTGTCCCCCACCCTTCGGACGTACCCGAAGAATGAGGCACTTGCTGCAAGCGTCTAGGAAATCATCTTCGGAAAGCTTGGGTCTGAAGCGCCAGGTACGCAATAGAAAAGAGGGCGCCACGATCGGATGATCGTAGCGCCCTCGGTGTTAGCTACAACTTAGCGAATCCGCCAAACTACGGCGTACATCGCTGACACGCATCAACGCAGAACCCGTCATCACACAATCCAGTTCCGCATTCTGAGTCGATAGAACACGTGGTCGCTCCGCAGGTGACTGTCGACGGGCAGGGGCAGGGACCGGTGATACCCGGTAGGTCTGCATACGCCGTCGATAGGAACGCTTGCACGATGGCGCTGATGTCCTTGAAGTCAATCGGGCGTGCGACGAACGGTGTGTTCGGCAGCATTTTTACCCGAGCCTTGATCGGCGCGGTCGGGTCGCCCAAGAACTTCCTGACGGCCGAGTCGATGTCCCGGAAGTCCGGCTGAATATCACCCGGACTCAAGAAGAACGGATCGACAATATCACCGAACTTGCCGGTCGTGATCGTCGCGACATCCGAGTAGCAGTTCTCGTCATCCAGGTCGGGACAAGAAATGTCCACGGCCTGAACAATGTACTGCGAACTTGGGACCAACAACCCACCGTACACCTGTATCACGCCATCGCCCGACCAATCCCTGAAGAGTGGATCACACTCGAGCTTGGAGGCCTTGAACGTGAGGTCCGGGTTCGTGGAGTCCTCTTCCGGGAAGTCTTGCGGCGCACCGACCCAACGGACCGCGCCATCATACGCCGGGAAGCCGTCAATGATGACCGCACGCACGCGAATCGCTTCGCTCGTCACACCGGCAATACCACCAGCCGGACGTCCGATGGAGATGAAACGACTTTTGATCACGGCGCTATCCACGGCCACGATGATCGGCTTGAGGACACAGACGCACACGAAGTCGTCGTTGATGCCGTCGCCGTTGGTATCCGTGCCGCGTAGTACGCACACGGTACCCGGCGGGCAAGTGCCTTCACACACAACAGGCGGACTCGTGGCCGGCGGTGCCAGATTCACGTGGCACGCTTCCGGATCACCGCATTCGCATGACGTGATCACGCAACCGGCACCCGGAATACAAGTCACGTTTGTGGGTACGCATACCTGGCCGGCAACGGGGCATACCGCTTGGCTACAGGTTTGCCCGTCAGCCGTTGGCTGGCATACCGTTTGATCGGGTATGCACTCGCACTGGAAGCTGACTTCACCGTTTATGTTGACTGACTTGAACAACCGGCACACCTCACCCGGCGGGCACTCACCCACACACACGGGCCCGTTGGCTGCGTCAAACTCAAGGTGGCACAAGTTCGGGCTCACGCAGTCGCAAGCTTCCACAATAGGCACACCGTTGATCAGCGTGACGATACTCGGCATACAGATCTCACCGGGGACCGGGCATACGGTGTCTTGGCACGCGCTGCCGTTATCGGTCGGGCTGCACTCGCCGCCGACGGGAATGCACACGCACTCCCATCTGTCAGCGATACCGTCGCCGTCCAAGTCTTCACCCGTGAGTCGGCAGGTTTCGCCCGGCGGGCATGTGCCAACGCATACCGGCGCGTCGGTGGTTGGGTCAAACTCGATGTGGCAGTCATCCGGCCCAACGCATTCACACTCGCTGACGATCGGGAGGGTGCCCATCACCCAGAAGATGACCTTCGGGCGGCAGACGTCACCCGGGATCGGGCAGATCGTCGGCATACAATCGAGCCCGGTCGCATCCGGTTGGCACTCGACCGCAGGCGGCACGCACTGGCAGATGAACGTGTCATCAATGCCGTCGTTGTTGGCGTCCGTGCCCAAGAGTTCGCACGTTTCACCCGGTGGGCAGGTGCCCACGCAGTACGGTTGGTTGGCCGAGTCGAACTCGACGTGACAATCCAATTCCGGATTCACGCAGTCACACTTATCAACCAGCGTCTGACCGTTCGGGCCAACGATCACAACCGAGGGACGGCAGATGTCGCCCGGCGTTGGGCATACGGTCTGCTTGCAGTCGGTCGCCGTGGCGTTCGGCTCGCACACATCGCCGAGGTCCGGTATGCAGTCGCACGCGAACGTGTCGTCGATGCCGTCACCGTCCGAGTCAGCCGTACGCAGCTCGCACGTCTGTCCCGGCGGGCACGTTCCCGCACAGAACGGACCGGTCGCGTTGAACTCGACGTGACAGTCCACACCGGGATCGATGCAATCGCACACGAGCACGACTGGTGCCGCGCCTGGCACGACCTGCACGACCGTTGGCGTGCAAATCTGTGTGGTGTCGGGGCAGATTGTCTGGCTACAGGC
>JAJRSR010000172.1 GCA_024278695.1 Planctomycetota bacterium
CGAATACTATGAAATCACGACACCAAGCGGTGAGGTTCTTTGGGGGCAGCTCAATGTCAACGGAAAGGCCAAGCGGTTTGTTAAAGAAGAGGGGGACTGCAAGATTACCTTCCCACGCCGTGACGAAGCGGAGTGGAAGCCTGGATAGCATGCGTTTGTGCTAGATGCTGTAGCGATAAGATTGTTTGGCGGTTTTGTTTCGGCCTGCCCTAACGCCTCGGGCAGGGTAAGCCTTTGCTTTAGGAGTATCAGCCATGCCGGGAGCCGCGCGAGTCGGTGACCCTGTGTCCCATCCTCTGCCGCCGATGCTTGGCGCGGGACCGGGTAGCCCTGATGTATTGATCGGTATGAAGCCGGCTTGGCGCGGTGTGCCGGCTGCTTCGGGTGATGCCATCAAGAGCGCCAAAGATGCTAGCGACAAAGCTATTGAAGCAGCGGAGAAAGCCACGCAAGCGGCAAGCGGCACCCCTGGCCAACCGGCCGCCAAGGCCGCCGAAGAGACTACCAAAGCCACGGCCGCGACGGCTATGGGGAGTATGATATCCGGCATGGCGGGCGGGGCAGACATCCACACCTGCTCGGTGCCGTTACCGGCTCCGCCGCATGGTCCGGGTGTGGTCGTGGACGGAAGCGGAAGCGTCTTGATCAACAACCTCCCGGCTGCCCGCCAGGGGGACACGATCGTGGAGGCCGTCGGTCCGCCCAACAAGATCACGACCGGCGACGCGACCGTTATGATCGGTGACTAGCCTCAAGAGTGATCGGGTTGTACCCGTTCGAATTGTAGGAACCCACGGGTGCTCGACCCAGTTAGGAGAGCGATCATGTCAGATCCACACGATGTTGATGTCAGTATGCCTTCGCCCGAGGGGTTGAAGGTTTCACTCGATGACCAGCCCTACCGCATCCTGTTGGTCAGTAACTTCGCCGGAACAGAGGCTGGCGGCCTCACGGGGCCGCTCAACGATGGTGTTGTCGCATTCGGTGCAGACTCATTTGCCGACCTGATGAAAACCGCCCGTCCGAGTCTTCACCTCCGGACGACCGACCCGGTAACAGGCAGCAGTCAGATGATCGAGGTTGATCTCTCATTTGAGTCTCTGAAGGCTTTTTCACCGACCAGCGTCGTCCAGCAGTTGACACAAACAAAGTCATTGTATGCGTTCCGCGAGGCTATCGTCGAGCGTGCCACAGGGAAACTAAGTGCTGACGCATTGGCGTCTGAGACCCAACGCGTGATCGAGACCGACGCGACGCTCGTGTGGCTGGCCGAGACGCTTAGTTGGAAAGCCGCCCCATCTCCGGACACCACAGATGCCGTCGTTGACATCATGAGTCAGTTGGATTTGGGGGGCGATGTTTCTGGTGATGCCGAACCTCCGGCGCAATCACCTGTTGGCAAGCTGGTGTCATCGGCCGCCGGTTCCGGCAACAGCATTCCAGCAGAAGAGGCATCCGCCCTTCGGCGGTGCCTGGCAGAGATCGACAAGCGTCTGTCGATCTGGTTGACGGCGGTCATGCATGCCCCGGAGTTTCAGGCCATCGAGGCGGCGTGGCGCTCGCTGGCGTTTCTGTCGTCGAACATTGAGTTCCGCGAGGGTATTCGGCTCTCGGTACTGCACGCGTCGCGGGATCAGTTGGCCAGCCGTATCGACGAGCACTTGATTGGGCCCGTGTTTGACGAGGGCGTCGATGCGCCGAACCTGATCGTGGTGGATCATCAGTTCACGAACAGCGCTTCTGATATGGAAACGATGGACGAACTGGCTCAGCACGCGGCCAGCTTACCGGCTGTCTTGCTCACTGGCGTTTCGCCTGATTTTTTCGGGGTGAAACACAGTTGGCAGGTTCCGACGTTGCCGGTGATTTCCAACATGATGGATCAGTGGCAGTTTGCCAAGTTCAAATCACTCCGTCTCGAACCATACTCGCGGCTGTTGGGAATCGTGTTCGGTCGGGGGCTGTTGCGGGCACCCAAGGGTCGAGAAGCAGTGGGTGATCTTGAGTTCGCCTACAAAGAACCCTGTATCACTGAGCGAGATTTGGTTTGGGTGGGTGGTGCCGTTTCGGTGGCCTGCAAGATTGCTCAATCCGTGGCGGAGACGTCCTGGCCCGTGCGGTTCGCTGGTCCTGCTCATGGGCGCGTGGAGGGATTGAAGCAATGCGAAGGCGGCAAGAAAGGCGACAAGACGTTCGGTCCCACGGATACGATGTTGGTCAAAGAAAAAATCGAAGAGATGGGAATGGCTGGCATCAACGCGCTGGTGGGCGGCCGGGATCATGCCGACGGTATTGTGTGGAACGCCATGTCCGCAGCTCGGGCACCGCGTGACAATGTGGAGGCTATCGTCGAGGTCTCTTTGCCGTATCAATTGTTTGTGTCGCGTCTTTCGGCTTTGCTCTTTACGTTACGGACTCATCTCCTGACATTACCGACGGAGCACGTGTCGGCCATCGTAGAGCAACACCTCCGAGATTGGATACCATTTACGGGCGAACCCAATACGGATCAATGCGCCGTGCATGTCCAGCCAAACGAGGAAGACGCAGGCGTGATGGAGTTGGCCGTGACGGTCACGCCACCGGAGAGTTTGGTGCCGGGTTCCGTACCACTTGTCATGGGATACCGGCTCGCCTAGCAATTTGTTGGTTCTTAGCGTAGTGCCGTGGTGTTAACGAAAATATTTACCAGTGGGGTTGATGGATATGGGTTTCGGTGAGGGCATTACGGTAGTTTCTGGGATTCCTCGGTCTGGCACATCGATGATGATGCAAATGCTTGGTGCTGGAGGTATGCCGCTCTTGGTCGATGGTGCAAGGCCCGCCGATGAAGACAACCCCGAAGGCTATTTCGAGTTTGAACCGGTGGCTCGGTTGGCGTTGGATTCAAGTTGGTTGAAACTGGCGCGCGGTCGCGCAGTCAAGGTCATCTCCCAGTTCTTACTCGGCTTACCTGTTAGTGGTGCATATTCCTATGACGTCGTGTTCATGTCACGAAACGTTGATCAGGTTATGGCTTCCCAACGGCGGATGATGCAACGACGCGGCACCTACAGGCCCGAATTGCTGGACGAGCGGACTCCGAGCCGATTCGCTGCCCACTGCGAGTTGGTGATCGGATGGCTCAACGACCACCCTTGCTTCAACTGGGTTGCGATCGACTATGGCGAAGCCCTGCTAGACCCGATGTCCGTGGCGGTTCGCGTCAACCGGCTGCTGGGTGGCGGTTTGGATGTGGCGGCGATGGTACGAGTGCCGACGGCAAACTTGAGCCATCATCGGGAAGATGATCGGTGATGGGGCTCCCTGGCGGGGCAGCGCTGTGCGTGACAATCCGGGTATGCATCGGTACGATACAGCTGGCAGAGATGTGAAGTGAGATGGACCATCTTTGGTGATGCGTACGACGTCAGACAGTGCTTCGGGATTGCGTAGGCGAGAACGTATCGGGTAGCCAGGAGATTGAAGTTGGCAACCAAAGACGTTGAAGTGACAGACGACAATCACATCGGAACCATCGCGGTTCAAAATGGGATCAAGGATTGGCGATCCATTTGGGTTGCCGATACAGGCCTTCAGGGTAAGCGCAATGATCCGCTCATCCTTTTCAGTGGCATCAAGGCCCAGACTGACAGCACGGGCGCGGCGGTAGCGGCCGTTGCGGGTGACACCATTAAAGTCAAGGAACCGCTCACAAAGGCGGAGTCTGGCGCAACGGATGCGCACCACATGTTTCAGATTAAGGCCGCCAAGGTCAAGCTGCGGATTCGCGTGTTGAACGAGAAGCTCAAGCCGATCCAGAACGCCAAATACAGACTCGTGGTCGATGGTATCCGGCGACCACTAGGAACGACCGGGCTGCTGGGCTCAGAATTCGCTGCCAATGGGATGGTTGATGTTGCAGTCCCGGAAATGGCCCACGCGGGTGTCTTGATTGTCAGGTATCAACCGGAGGGCCTCAAGGAGAAGGTCAGGGATTGGCCTGTTGACATCCAGGGTGTCGATGTTGCTGCGGCGGGCGTTGCTGCGCCGGTTGCCGCAGCGCCGGGCGCTGCCGCTGCTGTGATTCCTGCGGCCATAGCCGGGCCGCTCACCCAGGCTGAAGCGGAAACCAAGGAGGAGGCCGAGACCGTCGAAATCCGCTTTTCGTTACGGATCGGACGGTTGGATCCCATCAAGGATAAAAGCGGAGCACCCGACGCGAAGTTTGTCACGGGCATGCAGCAGCGGCTCAATAACATCGGGATCGAAGCGGGACGCATTGATGGGTTGGATGATGACGAGTTCAAATCAGCCGTGAAGCGGTTTCAGAAACGTTTTAAGATCGACCCGGCCGACGGCGTTTCCAATGATGCGACCCAGCAGAAGATGGTTGATTTTTATTCCGTGGAGACCGGCGCGCCGCCGGCCTGATTGGTCGCTAGGTGGACCCACGGGTGTGGCGATGCCTCAACGGGTACCGACTAACATCAGCGTGTTTCGCACGCATTAGATAGACGGAGAAGATCGTTGCCGAGTCCGCCAGTACAAAAACCGATGGACGCCTACTTGATCGACAAGTGGCTCGAAATGCCGTATGCGGCCCGCCAGAACGCGGACATTCCCTACGACAAGTACCATTACAAAGATGGCGAGTCAGTTGGCAGCATCGCTCGGATCATCTCCCGACCTTGGAAGAAGTTTACCCCCCACGACATTTTCGAGTTCAACTGGGGCATGATCACGCGAACCTCTGAGGTCAATTACTACCTGAAACGCCATACGCTCTGCACGCTCACCGACCGTGATGACCAAGTCTATAAACTAGCCGCCGCAGACGGCAACCCGTTCCTTTGGGTGCCGCGAGCGGTTCGCAAGTTTGACGGGCGCTACACGTCACCCGGGCGCGTGGACGTCGGGCATGTGGCGCTCGACGATGCAAAGTCGCCCCAGCACATTGATACGCTCGTGATTCGTCCGTCCTATTCGATCTCATTGGAATTGGGTGATGTGGACGCGTTGTTTGACCCGGTGACTCCTGGCGCGGACCCGGCCACTTGCCCGGGAATCTGGCAACGGCTGCAGGTGCTCGGTTATCATTACATCCCGCTGGGGAACCACGCTTTTCCGGCCGCCAAACGACAGAGCGCGATGCGCATTGTTTGGGATCACTATCGTAAGATTCATACGCCCAAGGGGGAGGCGGCTCACATCCGTCCGCCGACCAATGCCGAATTGGTTGCTATTCTGAAGCAGGAATTGCAGAATAATCTACTCTCGGTGGTGAAGAACAACGTCTGCGCGGAATCCGGCGCAATACTCGATGGTCGGTTGCCCGATCCCCCTCTCGGTGCCGCGCTCCCAGAGGAGGGGGCTGAAGGTCCGGAGCGGCCCGCGGTGGAGCAGGAGTATGCGCGCATCCGAATTCCGGGGGGCTATTGCGCGACTCACGGTCAGTTCAACACTGGGTTGGTTTACCACAACAGCATTCAATATGGCATAGGTGCGGATCGTCACACCTTGGAAGCGGAGATTGTTGACCATTGCACCTTGACCGACAACACAACCAAGTTGTTGGGGAAGATTCCCATTATCGCCAGGGTCTACCGCATCTATCCGGACGGTAAGGAGGAGCCGGCAGATGGTGTCACCGTTTATTTCCAGCTCGTGGCACCGCCGCACCCGCTTCCGGATCAGTGTGTGGTCAAGGCTCCGGAGCTGCGCAACGAGGAAATGAACTACGGTTTGGCCGACCGAACGATTTGCACGATTCCGAACTGGAAGCCTGCGTATGTTCAGGTTTCTACGGCGGTGACGCAGGCAGAAGTCCTCGATATGGCGCGGAAGGTCTCAGCCACGCCAACAGGCGACCGAACAAAGAAGCTCGACGATTTGGTGGTTGCCAAGAATGTGCCCGCTAAAGCCCCGTTCGCCACTTGGGATCCTAGTTACACGAAAACCGCGCCGGCATCGGTCTCCGAGTCGGATCTCATGGTGATTGTTCAAACAAAGGCCGCACAGCGGAGGACGCGGCTCAACCTTTTTATTTTTGAAAACGCTACAAACCAGGCTGAACGCGTCAGCATCAGAGCTGATGTGGATCACCATGTGGCTCGTATTGACGCGGAGATCACCAAGATCAAAACCGATGTTGATGAGCACGTCACTTGGGCGGATAACAACCCGCTCGTGATTGATAACACCGGCCCCAAGAGATTTGTTGACGACGTCTACAAGGACCAGGGCATTCGCTATGTCGTGGCAGATGACGACGATCCTCAAAAGCACAACGCCGACCGCCATTACGGCGGCACCCGACGCGTTGCGGTGCAAGGGGAAAACATAGGCGGGACCAACTATCCAGGTGTGTTTGAAATTGCTGGTGCTGATCGCCCCGGGTTTCACGAAAGGCGGGATACCCAGCACGCCGACTACGGTACGCTGAGTCGCGCGGTCGCCATTACCGACGCCACGGAGAAGACGGAACATCCCTATGCGGTCAAAGCCACGGCCAACGATCAGGGCTACGCGGGCGTGATCTTCACACCATCCCGATGCGGGGGAGATGCGTACCGGCTTAGGGCCTATGTGGGACCGCCGACCCTGCAGTACGACGGCAAGGATGCTGAGGGTCCTGTGGTTGATACCGGTACGATGGTGGTCTGGCGCAACATTCGCTTGCACCGTTATGTTCAGATCCGAAAACCCGCCGTGGTTGGTGCGGATATCAAGGATATCTACGAGAACGCAGCTAATCCGAAGGCTCCGGTGCATGGCGGGGGCGGCTGGGATTTTAGTAAATGGTGGGACAGCCACGACTGCGACAAGGATCCGCCAGAAGTCAACCTATGCGAGGTCGGCGTGCCCGGCGGGAAGCAAGAATCGATTTACCCCGCTGCTGACGCACGAACGCTTAAGGTTCAGTTCATCAGCTTGGTTGAACAGTTTAAACGATGTTACTGCGAGCTCATCGTCGACCAACGTGCGAAGACCGGTGCCAACAAGGGGCAGGTGGATCGCACCTCCCAGGCGATCACACCTGCGGAGCATAGGGAAGCATACGACAAAGCCAAAGCTGCGGCGGCGGCACACACCGTCCCTAGGGATGATGGAACTAGTGTGGCGGTGGATTGGGACACGCTGTTAGTTGATCCCGTCGGAACCGCGCCGCATATGTTCGCGGTCCGGCTGCCGCAACACTATAACGGGCTGGTTGCCGCACCTGCGCAGCTCGAAATCAGTTCGATCACTGAGATTTGCAACGCCCTGGGTTACAAGGCTATTGGTGCCTTCATAGAGCATTTTACTGGTGACGGTGTCCTGGGTATGAGTATCGTCCAGGGTGTGTGGGGCTGTAGCTGGGATGATATGACTTATGCTCCCGGGCTTAATGGTGCGACCGTTCTGACAAGTGGCGTCGCCGATCGGGGGCGGGGGGTTGCGCTGTTCTACAGTGACAAGATATATCGGGGAACCGATATGATGTATTCGGTCACGGCCAACGCGGCGCACGAACTGGGGCACGCCTTGACGAGGTGTCACCAGCCACCCGAACCGAACAACGGCGACGCGAACCACCACCAACCGCAAGCCGACCCCGCACTGACGCCGACGGTTGCGGCCGAAGTCCCAGGGGCACTCGCAGGAGATCGTGATGTTGGCGATTGCACCTGTGTGATGGGTTACCAGGGTTGTTTCGGGGAGTTCTGCGGTCGATGCGTGCTGGCGCTGCGGGGTTGGAAAACCGGAGTTGGCACGGTGGAAGAGGCAACAGGTTGAGGCAGACAGTATGAGACGTAGGGCATCGCCCGGTGGGGTCGTTATTGGGCTCTTGGTCGTCCACTTTTTTGCGACATGGCAGGTTAGGGCACAAGGCATGGATGTGACGCTAGAAGTCAAACTCAAAGAATCTCAGCTTGTTCACCAACAATCGGTGGAATGCACGGTTGTATTGCATAACAACAGTCGCAACGTGTTGCATGATGTCAATCCGGAAAACATCGGCGGTGGGCCTACCATGATTCTTACCGACATGGAGACGGATCAAACGACTCGATTCATGACGCTCAAAAAGCCGGGCGCGGCGTATCGTCCCATCGATGTTAGCGCCGGAAGCACAACAGACAGCGTTTTTTTCCTGACGCAATTGGTGCAGTTTCCCGGTCCGGGCAGTTATGAGCTTCAGGCGGAATACGTGTGGGATAACGGCCGGCACACGACCCTGTCGCCGCCCGCGAGGATCGAGTTGCTTCCCAACAACCTCAAGCCGCACCACATCGTGTCTCCAAAAGGCGGGGCGTCTTCGCTTTACTTGGCTGTGTGCTCGCAGGAATCCCAGGCCAAGCCAGGAATGTTCGAATTGTGGCTCGCCAGCTTCACTACGTCCAAGCGCCCGCGCGTCCATAACCTGGTTCGGCTGGAAAACGTCAAGGAACAGGTGAAGCCCTACCTTTCAGTGGCTGCCAATACCCAACCAACGGTGCAATGGCTGGCTTGGATTGAGAATCAAAAACTCGCTTATCTGGCTAACGTTCCAGGGCAGGATAGCGATGTCAAGAAAGCCAAGCTGGACAAACGCGATTGGACCATCGTTCCTCCGGTGTTGCAGAATCCGACGGGGCGTGGCCAGCAGGTTCCAGGTGCTGACGTGCTGCTCTATTCCCGAGACCCTGACGCAGCAGCGGGAACACTGCAAGTCCTAAGCGTGGATACCGACGGAACGGTCATGGGTCGTGATGTCCTTGCGATTCCCGGTCTGATGCCCACATGGTGGGAAACCGCACACGTTAAGTCTGTGCGACGGTTCACGTTCCTAGCGATGTCCTCAGGAGACGAGACGAAGCTGGCGGTAGCTCAGTGGGCAGCGTTAGGCACGCCGAAGACACTTGAAGAGCTGGCGACGTGGCCCGGGCACTGCATCGGTGGGGATACTTGGGTGACGCCCGATGACTTGATCGTCGGGGCCGTGGTGATTGGAAGCGGGGATCCGAAAAAACCAGACTACGCGTTCCATACCTGGAACATGAGCCCGCTTGGACAGGTTCAACTTGCTCCTGCCGTGCCCATTGCTGTTCCCGAGGGTATCAAACTCCGTCGGGCTATCGTGTCGGTGAACATTGGCCAGGACCCGTTCGCGATCCTGGAGGCCGGTACCCAGAGCGGTCCGTGGTATTATGCGGCCTCAGACGGGAGCGTGAAGTCAGTCCCGATCGAAATCGCATCGAATGGCGGAGTTCCCACGAAGGTGCTGTTTCGCAGAGAGGTGGACCCAACCATCATGTACCATCGACCGGGGTGGGGCTTCGATTTTATCAAACCATAGGCTTGGTTAGCTCGACCAACGGTGCCCAACTGTTCGTTTAGTGGGGCCCGGATCCGTTTAGGGCGCGGGCGGAGGCTGATGGTGCTCCAGCAGATATCGCCTGTAATCCGCACCTTTTCGAAGCTGCTTCTTTGCGTCGTCGTGATCGTGCAACGGGGCACGCTCTACGGCAAGCGAAAGGTCGGCCATGAAGTGTCGCAGCAAGAAGGTCTGATTGAGTAGTTGTTGGTCTCGCGTGTCGATCGCGTGCTGGCGGGCAACTTCATAGTAGCGGTCGAATAGCTCGTGGGCTTCCTTGAATCGGTCAAGGTCCAAACCTTGAATGGCCTCTTCGGCTTTTTCCATTGCTTTGAGCACGTTGGCGTAGACCAACACATTCTTATTCGCGCTTTTCTTGGCTTCCTTGATACTCGTAGCGAACTCGGACTCCGCGTGAGCCGTAAATTGGCTGCGCGTGCCGGTCTCCGGGTTATCAAGCGTGATCGTCACGTCCACACCAACCGTCGATCCGGCTTCAAATGACCCCGGTGAAAGCTCTAGAAGAAACGAACCCCGCTCCTCGTCACGAATGTCCCCGAGTTCAAACGAGTAGGCCGGCACGGGACCGGGGAGGAAACGACCAAACACATGCGTGATTCCAGCCCCGGATGTCGCGCGGATTTCGAGTTTGGCGTTCTGAGCGACGACATCCAACAGGCCGTTCAACTCGGCAGCCACGGCACCCGGTATTAACTCGCCAGAGCGGACATAGGTGTAACGCCCGCCGCCAGCCTTCGCGAGACTCGATAAGATATCTTCACTGAATTCGGTCCCACAGCCAAGGGTCGATACGCCGATGCCCCGTTCGTGTGCGGCCGCAACGAGCTTGCGAAGCTTTTCGGGGTCGGTGATGCCGCAATTGGCAAGACCGTCTGTCAACACGATGACCCGTTTCATCTGCCCCTTGGCGCTTTTGCTTTCGATTTGTGCGAAGGCTTCAAGCAGCCCAGCGCTCAGATTGGTATCCCCGGTGGGTCCAAACTGTCGAAGACGAAAACGCAGGAAATCTTTGTTGACCGCGCGGCCGGCGGGAGAAAGGACGGTGGGTTGTTCGTTGAAGGCAATGAGCGACACAATGTCGTGTTCTGATAGGTTTTCAAACACGATATTCGCGGCGCGCATGGCGTGGTTAAACTTGTGCTCGTCGGCCATCGACCCAGACCGGTCAAAGACCAACGCAAGGTTGAGCGGTCTGCGTTTGCCGGGAGCCTTGGCTGCAGCGCTCAGGTCAACTTTGAGAATAAGGCGGCCGGGCGTAGATTGTGTGAATCGTGAGTGACTCAGCGCGGCACGCATCGTGACGGCACCCGCGACGACCTCGGCAGCCGACGAGGTGGAGACGTGATCGTGAGTCTCCGCATGGTCATCCCCGGAAGATGCCACGAGCGCGATTGCCGGTAGGGCGGGCGGCGCGGCCATCAACTCATCGTGGCGTCCACCTCCGGTCCGGCATCCCACAAATGCAAGCGGCACCAACAGCAAGAACGCGACACGTTGACGACGATTGGGCCATGCAATGAGCCTCATGTGGGCATCACCCGCTTGCTGCTCGGCATCGGCTGCTGATCGCTCGTGTCGCCCTTACTGTGTTCGTGTGATGAGTGGTCGGGCAATTCGCCATCATCCACGGGAGGTAGAACTTCGGGGGCTCCACCCGGACGGAAGATCGGCTGTGGGGCCGCCATTCTCTTTCTGCCTGAGCGACCCGCTTCCGTGTGTGCGTGGTCGTTTTTCAGAGATTGAGGAGCAACTTCAGGGTAGTAAATACCGCTGCCATCAACGTCGTCCTCGTTATTGATGATGACTGGGGAATAGGTATAGGAGTTATCGTAGTACGTCGGAGAATCATCCCAGTCGTCGTAGGGTGCGTACCCATAGCTCGAATACGTGCCAAAATACCACGGGTAATAGGAACCGTAGCCGACATACAAGCCTAATCCGAAGCCTCCATAGTAATCCCCGTAATACCCGTGGCCAAGCCCATAACCATAGCCGTGCCCCAGCCCGTAGTATCCGTGCCCAAGACCATACCCATAGCCATGTCCCAGGCCGAATCCGATGCCGTGCCCAAGACCGAACCCACCATACCCGTAACCATGACCGAGGTCGTACCCACCATAACCATGCCCGAGGCCATAGCCACCATAACCGTACCCATAATCGGAATGCCCCAGGCCGTAGCCGATGCTTGTACCAATGCCATAACCAAGCCCATGCCCGAGGCCATAGCCCAAGCCGGAACCAAATCCGTGTGAAGCACTGCCGAATGTGCCGCTACCGTGCAGACCGCCGGAACCCACCACGCTACCGAACCTTGATCTGACCCCACCGTGGCCTGCGATGCCGCTGCCGTGCTGACCGCTGACGCTGCCAAGCCTTGAGCCAACACTGCCATGTCCAGTGCGACCAACCCCAACATGAGAGCTGCCGCCTGCGCGTTTGCCTGTGACACCAGCCCCGTGAGTTCTGGAAGCATTCCGTGAAACTGATCCGAACCCAGACCCCCGCGGCGCGTGCGAGTTGCGACCGCCGGCATTGCGGCTTAGCGAGGTGCCATGACCCTTGCTCGCGGATCTGCCGTGTCCGCCGCGTACGGAGGAGATACGCCCGCTTGAACCGCGCGAATTGTGACCGCCGCTCCGCAGCGAAGAACCAGATCTTGTGTGTCCGGCGCTGCTTCGGCCCGCGACACCGGAGTGTCCACCGCGCCCGCGCGAACCGTGACTTCTATTTCGAATGGAGGAACCGGACTTGGAGTGCCCTGATCGTGAGCTCGTGGCGCGGCTCCGGTTGCTCCTACTGTGCCCCCGGCCGATACCACGGTGCGAGCTGCCACGCGACCTGCTACCTCGGGAATGTCGCGAGGCGCTCCTGCCGCTTGAGCGGCTGCGCCCCACGCTTCGCGATGAATGTCCTCCGCGTGCACCGCTGCCGCGATGGGCGCTACCACCCCCGCGATGCCCTCCGCCACCACCGTGGCCGCCGCCACGATGTTGGGCTGACACGGGTGTAGAACCTGCGAGTAAGAAAGTGAAAACCGAGACGACGGCAAGAGACACGCCTGGTCTTGATGTTCGTTTCATAATGCACCTCCGAATTCGGATGTTGCGGGCGGAGCAAGTCCTCGGCTACCGCCCAGGTTCCACCCCCCCTTCATTATACACGGTCCACTGTCTTAGATGCCGTACGTA
This sequence comes from Planctomycetota bacterium, assembly GCA_024278695.1. GTDB lineage: Bacteria > Planctomycetota > Phycisphaerae > UBA1845 > UBA1845 > JAJRSP01. The sequence continues at coordinate 12,532 of JAJRSR010000172.1, forward strand.
CCGCGAAATCTTCCCTTGGCGGACAAAAAATGACGAATTACGCTTCAAAACTCACTTTTCCGCCAATGACGACCATCAGAAACAGTGCCAGTCTGTCATCTTGCTGTCATCTTGGCTGGAAATCGGACGCTTTTCCAGAGTTGTTTCCACACGGACAATCGCCGCATGCAACATCCATCGACCCATCGGAGGCCCGATCACGCAACGTTCGTCCATGCCACCAATTCGCTGATCCTGCCTTGTACCCGCCACCGGTCGTAGACCAAGCGCCAATTTGACAATATGGAGCACCAGGATTACATTCCCAGATTGGGCTGGGCTTTGGGTGCGCTCCCGGAATCGTACTCCGGACGGCCCCAAGGCCGGCTGATGCGAACCTAGAACACGGTAGTATATATAGCGAGTGACTCGATGGTCCCAAAGCAAAAAACATCTCGGATGCGAACGCGAACGCGGCGGGCCCATCACGCCCTAAAGACGGTGACGCTGAGCCCGTGCCCACGGTGTGGAAAGTCCAAGCGTCCACACTCGGCCTGTGGTGGCTGCGGCTACGTGAGCGTCAAGGTCGCATTATCGACTGGTGAGTCAGAGACATAATATGCCTATCCGCGTCGCCGTCGATGCGATGGGCGGCGATCATGGTCCAGAGGTCATGGTGCGCGGTGCGCTCCAGGCTGCGGCAGACTGCACTGATCTTTCGCTCTCATTCGTGGGTGATCGGTCTGCCATCGAATCTGTCCTCCAGTCCTGCGATACCGCCTCAGTAGCTTCTCGGATCGATCTGGTACACGCCAGCACAGTCGTGGGGATGGAAGAAGGTGCCATCGAGGCACTCAAGCGTTCCCCAGATTCTTCTGTGGTTCGGCTGGTGTAACTGGCCGCAGTGGGTAAGGCTGATGCTGTGATTAGTGCTGGACATACCGGCGCTTTTGTCGCGGCGTGCCAGCTTCGGCTCGGGCGGCTGACCGGTGTGAACCGTCCAGGTATTGCCGTGACGATCCCAGCACCTCAGGGGGTGTGCGTCCTGTGTGACGCCGGCGCGAACATCCAAGCGAAGCCGCTCCACCTGTACGAATACGCAGTGATGGCCTCCGTCTATGCCGAGCATCTGCTTTCGATCGCGCAGCCTCGCGTGGCCTTGATGTCGATCGGCGAGGAGCGGGTCAAGGGGACCGGGCTTGTGAAAGAGGCCCACGCGATCCTGGCGGCTGATACGTCGCTCAACTTCGTGGGAAATGTCGAAGGCCAGGAGTTGTTCGAGGATCGCTGCGAAGTTGTGATATGTGATGGGTTCGTCGGGAATATCATTCTTAAACTTGCGGAAGGGCTGGCGGAAGGGCTGAAACGCACCATCACTGCGGAGTTTGAATCTCGGGATGCCGAGGCGCAATCGCTGCTACGCACGGGACTTGAACGGGTGTGGAATCGGCACGATTATAGCCGGTATGGCGGCGCGCCCTTGCTAGGTGTCAATAGTGCCTGCATGATCTGCCATGGCCGCAGCAATGAGCAAGCTATCACCAACGCGGTGCGGGCTGCCAAGCGGTTTGTCGAAATGGATTTGAACAGGGCGATAGAAGCGCGGCTCGCCCGCTAGCGTCCCGAGTCAGTCAGGAAGGAATCGCCGTATGAACCAACGGATGCCCATCCGTTTCGCTGGTACCGGGGCGTACATGCCCGACGAAGTGATTACGAACGAACACTTCGCCGGATACCTCGACACGTCTGACGAGTGGATTCAGACACGCACCGGCATCCGCGAACGACGAAAGTCTACCGAAGAGGAGTACACGTCGGTCCTGGCCCGCAAGGCATCCGAGCGGGCACTTGAAAACGCCAGCATGGACCCGAAGGAACTCGATCTCATCATCTGCGCCACCGCGACACCCGACTACCTGTTCCCCTCGACGGCCAGCGTGATCCAGGGAGAGCTCGGTGCGGTCAACGCGGGGGCTTTTGATGTAAGTGCGGCTTGCGCCGGGTTCATGCATGCCGCTGCTGCTGCCAGCGGACTAATAAGCTCGGGTATCCACGAAACCGTATTGATTATCGGTGCGGAGCGTTTAACCCGGTTTATCGATAACCACGAGCGCGGCACGGTCGTGATTTTCGGTGACGGTGCAGGTGCGGCCGTCCTAACGAAATCCAAGTCGCCAGAGCAGTCCGTGCTGTACTGCAATCTCGGGTGCGATGGTACGCGGACCGAGGACATCTGGCTTCCGGCGGGCGGCTCAAGGTTCCCCGCAAGCCATGACACGATTGACGGGCGAAAGCACTATATGCACATGCGCGGGCGTGACGTCTACAAGTTTGCAGTCGTCAAGATCATTCGCGAAATTGAACGTGCGCTTGAGGCTACCGGGCTCAAGGCAGACGATCTCAAGCTGGTCATCCCGCACCAATCGAACCTTCGTATTATCGAGTCGGTTCGCGCCAAGATGGGGCTGCCTATGGAGCAGTTTGCGGTGAACATTGACCGTTATGGCAACACGTCGGCCGCCTCCGTGCCGGTGGCCTTCGATGAGGCACGACGTGACGGCCGGGTTGGCGACGGCGACCTCGTCTTGATGATTGCACTCGGGGCCGGCCTCACTTGGGGCACGATGATTATCCAATTGTAACGGTGGGGCGGTCGTACTTACGATGATTGCCCTACGGGTCGAAATTCGTGCGGAATAATACAGAGGGTGTACATGACATTATCGGCAGCAGTTTTTCCGGGGCAGGGTGCCCAGGCCGTCGGCATGGGTCGGGACGTGTTCGACTCGAGTCCCAAGGCTCGCGCCGTGTTCGAGCGCGCCAATGGGCTACTCGGATTCGATCTTGCGCGGTTGTGTTTCGACGGCCCCGCAGAGGAACTGGAAAAAACCGACATTCAACAGCCCGCCATTTTCACCGTTAGCGTTGCGTTGTGGGAGGCGTTTGTCGAGGCCGGTGGTCGTCGGGATCTGTTCTGTCGAGCAGGCGGACTGAGTCTTGGTGAGTACACCGCGTTGCACGTTGCCGGTGCGATGGGGTTTGATGATGCCTTGCGGCTGGTGCGGCGGCGGGGCGAGCTCATGCAGGCCGCTGCCGAGGCCACGGAGAGCGGCATGGTTTCGCTCGTCGGAGCCGACGAGCAAGTCGCCAATGACCTTTGCAGCAAGGTTCGTGAGCAAGAGATTCTCGTTCCGGCCAATTTCAACTGCCCAGGTCAGATCGTGATTGCGGGTCACCAATCCGCTTGCGATCGGGCGGTGGAGGCTGCGGAAGCATTCGGGTGTCGAGCGGTGGCCTTGGCCGTCGCGGGCGCGTTCCACACGCCCTTGATGGCATCTGCGGCCGATGGACTTACCTCCGTTTTGGCTGAGACGGAAATTGTGACGCCGGTCCTGCCCGTGGTGGCCAACGTGGATGGTACTTACCATGACAGCCCTGATTCGATTCGAGCGTCTTTGATTAAGCAACTCACGCACCCGGTGCGGTGGCAGCGATGCATCGAGCGCATGATCTCTGACGGCACGGAGCGTTTTGTGGAGGTCGGCCCGGGTCGCGTCCTATCGGGTCTTATGCGTAAAATCAACCGTAAAATGCCGACGGCCAACATACGTTCAGCAGGCGACATCGCCGGGGCGATGCCCAGCGACTAACATTGACCAACACCGGGCGGCCGTTGGAACGACCGGCGAGAGATCCCGTAAACCCGCGAAAGCAGGGAAAAACGTAATGAAAGACAAAGTGGCGATCGTAACGGGTGGAAGTCGCGGTATCGGTCGGGCGATCTGCCTGAAGCTGGCCTCGCAAGGGGCGACGGTTGTCGCCTGCGCGAGAGACGTAGCTAAGCTCGCCGATCTCGCGGAGGAGGCGGCGAAGCGCGAGCTACCCGGCGTTATCGATCCCCAATCTTTGGACGTTGCCGACCGTGCCGCGATCGAGCCTTTTGTCGATGCCACCACTGAGCGGCATGGTCGGGTTGATATTCTGGTGAACAATGCCGGAATCACGCGCGATGGGCTGTGTATGAACATGGACGATGATGAGTTCGACGACGTCATCACGACGAATCTTCGCGCGGCATTTTGGATGTGCCGGTCGGTGAGCCGGGTCATGATTCGACAGCGTTATGGCCGAATCATCAACATTGCCAGCGTTTCGGGCGTCATGGGGACGGCCGGGCAGACGAACTATGCCGCCAGCAAGGCCGGCCTGATCGGGCTGACCAAGTCTCTGGCGAAGGAGGTGGGACGCCGCAAGGTTACCTGCAACGTCGTCGCCCCCGGATTCGTCACGACGGATATGACGGCAAAACTGCCGGACAAAGTTAAGGATTCTGTGAAAACCTTGGTCCCTCTGGCGCGTTTTGGCCAGCCGGAAGAGATTGCCGGAGCGGTCGCCTTCCTGGCTGGCGATGAGGCCTCTTACATTACGGGGCAGGTGATCCTGGTGGACGGTGGAATGCGTATGTGACCCGTTCGTAGTACCCTGTAGCGCCCGAAATGATACTTGAGATCGGGTGATTTTGAACAGACCTGTGCCCTATCTGCGTTGCTTGCGGATTTCGGCCACCGTGGCTACTATTCCCGCAGTTTGCGGGGCGCGGACTGCGCATGCCGCGAGTTGA
>JAJRSR010000173.1 GCA_024278695.1 Planctomycetota bacterium
GGGTGAAAAAGGGGACATTCTACTTTATATTGGCATTTGGCTGATTCTGTGGGAGTTCTTGACCGGTAGGCTTGGTGAGCGATGGATGAGTCGGTGCCAGAGCATTAACGGCTCGATGGCCGAAGCAGATATGGTGGCCGTACCGATCAGTGTCAGCCATGTAGGTCTTGTTCTGCACGACCTACCCACTACAACCCCGCCACGGCTGCAAGGCGGCCCCACATTCCGGACAGGTGCCCGTGGCATTGCCGGTGAGGTTGTAGCCGCACGAGCAGGGGATGTTGCCGGCCTCTCGTTCCCAGCCCTTGGTGCCGGGAGCGTTCAATTTTTCTATGACTTCTTGCGCAGCGAAGAACATGATATAGCCGCAATCACCGCAGACGACGGGACGAAAATCTGCGGACTTGATCCAGCCAGGTTCCAGTCCGGGCAACAATTCAGGACCAAGCTCACCGGAAGACCTCACATCCTTCTTGTACACGTACACGTTTTCAGAACTGCACATCAGACAAGGTTTCATACGGCTCCTCGCGCCTCCGACCAACATATCAAACTCAACAACTCACTCACCCCTGCCTGATACTACTCGCGCTCATAAACCACCACCCCGCCCATGATCGTCATCACCGGCTTCACATCACCCAATCGATCCGCGTCTATCGTGAACGGGTCTTGGTCGAGAATGAGCAGGTCCGCGTATTTTCCCGGTGCGATCGTGCCGAGTTTTTCTCCCATGCCGATCGCCTTGGCCGGGGCGGCCGTGTAGGCGTAGAGCGCCTCTGCGACCGTCAAAGAATGCGACTTCAACCACACCTCACCGGTTAGCGTCTTCGCGTTCACCGCGGAATCCACGCCCGCAAACGGGTTCAGCGTCACCACCGGCCAATCGCTCCCGAACACGAGCAGCGCGCCGGAATCCACAAGCTGGCGATACGCGTACGAACCCCGCAGCCGAGCCTTGCCGATCGCTTGTTCCGCGTAGCGACCGTCGTCGGCCTTGTGGTACGGCTGCATCGAAGCGACCACGCCAAGCTCTGCAAAACGTGGAATGTCCGACACTTGCAAGTGTTGCGCGTGCTCGTCGCGGTGGTACCGATCATTCTTCCCATTGCGCCGCCGTGCGTACGCATAGGCGTTCAAGAGCTGGTGGTTCGCCTCATCGCCGATGGCGTGCGCCGCGATTTGATAACCGCGCGCGTCGGCGTCGGCCACCAGTTCACGAAACGCCTCCTGCCGGTCGGCCAGTGCGGTAAGCTGGCCGCGCGGGTAGAGCATTTCCGGCGCGGCATCACTATAGTGGTCGTGCATGTAGGCCGTGCGGCTGCCGAGCGAACCATCCATATACCCCTTGAACCCGGCGAGACGAACCAGGTCGCTATCCAGGTTGGCCGCTTCGATGTGACCGTAGTCATCGCTCCAATCGCCGACTTGCAAGTAACCCGTCACGCGGATGGTCATCGCCCCTTCGACCTCGGCCCGGCGAAACACCGGCACATCATCCAGACCGCACATATCGTGGACAGACGTCACACCGAGCGAACCCGCATGCCGCATCGCCCGGCGCAGCGCTTCGTAACGACGCTGCGGGCTGGGGCTGGGAATGTGTTTCTGTACCAAACCCATCGCAGACTCTTTGAGAATACCCGTCGGCTCACCCGTCGCCGGGTCGCGTTCGATCTCACCGCCTTTGGGGTCTGGCGGTCCGTTTCGATCAATCCCCGCCAGCGCCAACGCGGCCGAGTTGACCAACGCCTGGTGCCCGTCCATCCGGCTGAGCAGTGCGGGCCTGCCACCCGTGACCGGATCGATCCATGCCTTCGTCGGGTGTTGCGGCGACGCCCAACTCTCCACGCTCCACCGACCGCCGAGCACCCACTCGTCTTTTTCCAGCCGTAGCGCCTCGGCCGCCACCATGCCGATGAATTGCTCCTTGCCCTTCGCGTCGCGCAGTGCGAGCCGCGCAAGCTGGAAGCCGCCGCCCACGATATGCGTATGGCTATCCGTGATGCCGGGGATGATCCGCCGACCGCCCGCGTCGATCAGCCGCGTGCCATGCCCGACATACCGCTGCATCGCCGCGTCATCGCCATAATCGAGAATCTTTCCGCCGCGAATCGCGACGGCCGTCGCCTGTAGGCTGATGTCCTTCGGCGGCGCAACGGGCGATTCTCCCGTCCAGATGCGACCGCCCACGATCACCACGTCGGCCGGGCTGCTCGACTTTGCCTGTGCGCGTCCGCCACCGCTCGTCGCGACGCAGCCACCGTGCCACAGTGCGATCGTCGATAGCGCGAAGATGCCAAGACGCCGTGCGGTTTGCCTCCCAGTCACGGAAAAACCTACACCTACCAGTGAGAAAATCATCGTGTCGCTCCCAATGCGAAACAATCGTTCGTCCGACTCAAGACCGACCGGGTGGACGCCATGCGGTCGTCGGACCTATAGTACGCCCGAGACAGGCAAACGAAAACAGCCAAGATGAGAACGACGCCGGGACGGACCAAGCCGCCACCCAGACGCCCCTAACGACCAAACACGAACGCAACAGGTACAACCATGTGGAACACCGCGCAGCACGACGCCCTCATCATCACCAACGCCCGCATCATCGACCCCGTGTCATCGCGTGACACCACCGGAGATGTCGCCATCGTGAACGGCGTGATCGCCGATCACGCGCCGCCCGGCTCAACGGTGTTCGACGCGACCGGCATGATTCTCTGCCCCGGCCTGATGGACATTCACGTCCACCTGCGCGATCCGGGCCAGACGCACAAAGAAGACGTTGAAACGGGTACGGTCGCTGCCGCTGCCGGCGGATTCACGTACGTCGCCTGCATGCCCAACACCAAACCGCCGCTCGACACGCCGGAGCAGATTCGCTACGTGCTCCAGCGCGCAAGTGAGACCGGCGCATGCGGCGTCGGCCCCATCGGGTGCATCACGAAGGGTCGCGCCGGAAAACAAGTCGTGGATATGGCCGCCCTGCAAGAAGCCGGCGCGGTCGCCTTTAGCGACGATGGCGACGGCGTAGAGAATGACGGCGTGATGCGCGAGGCACTGGTAACGGCCAAGCAACTCGGCACGGTGCTCATCCAGCACTGCGAATACAAGGCAATGTCCGACGGCGGCGTCATGCACCTCGGCGATGTGTCCGCCCGACTCGGCTTGCCCGGATTGGACCCGCGATCGGAAGAGGCTATGATCGAACGCGACATCGCTCTGAGCCGTGAGACCGGCGGACGCTACCACGTCGCGCACATCTCCACGGCGAAGGCCGTCGAATTAGTCCGCCGCGCGAAGCGTGACGGCGTGCCCGTCACGGCCGAGGTCTGCACGCACCACCTGTTGCTCACGGATGAAGACGTCCGGCGGGACGACACGAACACCAAGATGCACCCCCCCCTTCGCCCCGCACACGACGTCGAAGCCTGCCGACAGGGCCTGCTCGACGGTACGATCGATTGCATCGTCACGGACCACGCCCCGCACGCCGCCGACGAAAAAACAGCGGGCTTTCTCAAAGCCCCGCCGGGCATCGTCGGGGTTGAGACGGCCGTCGCACTCGCGGCGAAGGCCATGGTGACGTCGAATCTCGCCGATTGGGCCAGCCTGATCGAATGGTTCA
>JAJRSR010000174.1 GCA_024278695.1 Planctomycetota bacterium
TGCTGCCCGCGAGAGAAGCCCAGGTGCTTGATGTTCACCTGAAAAGAATCGCGAACGCCGTCACCGTCCACATCCACCGGGGCGACGTAGTCGCCCGGGAACATTTCGTACGGATAGCGATCGAACTCGGGATCAGGGTCACCGCTTACGGCCAATTCGCCGGTGGGTGATGCCCCCGTCGTCAGAATCTCGCAGTCGCGGTAGCTGCCCGGAACCAGGTTGCCGGTATCGAGGTTGATCCCTTGACCGCCACAGGCGTTGTTCGGATCGACCGGTTCGTCGATCGCGTGCTTGCCCGTCATGGCCCATTCGATGTCGCTGTACCAGCCGTACACGAGGTTCCCATTGGCGTTGCGGTAGGGTTCGATCGGAGCCGCAAGACCACGAAAACCCGGCAGGTCGATCACGACGTTCGTCGCCGTGGTTGATACGACGGAACCCGCCAATGCCGAATCCGAACCACCGGTGAGCGCGTCGCGAAGCAGCCGGTCGGAAGCGCCGTTGGCGCTACGTACACCTTGTTGTGTCCGCGCGATTGCCCGCTCGGCCACGATCATGTCAGCCTCGAAGTTCATGGTCGCCAGAAACGCCACGCCGATCACAAACAAGATACTCAGCAGTGTGATGACGAGAATCATGATCGAGCCGCGGCGGCGCGACGACCGCGCAGCCACCGGCGACGTCCGCGCGACCTGTGCCGTTCGTGCGGCTTGCGTACGATGTTGCCTTAGTGCATTCAAACTCATAACTTCCCTACTGCAAACGTTTCTATCGCGGCTCTCGATTGAGCCCACTGGTCGGCAGCATTGTTATTGCTGCATGTCGTCCAGGCCCCCCGACCCGTACTCACGGTTGCTACTCATCCCCAAGGCCTACTACCCCAAAACCATCGCGAGCCGCACCGTTGCCGGCGAGGTCCGCGTGCGATCCTTCGACCGCACTACCCACCAATCGTCGCGATGATCACATGCCGCGTTGGTCGTTCGAGCCGCTGCTGCGGATCGTACACGTCCACGGTGATACGCAGCGCGGAAGGATACACATCGTCCGGTACATAATCAGGCGGGTCCACCAGGTACCCTGTAGTGCTATCAATCACGGGTCTGGTGGCCAAGAACACATGCGTGTTCGCCCGAAGATCACTCGGGTCAGTGAACACGCTCGACAACGGTGCCCAAGCGGTCGTACCAGCATAAGTCGAGGCCCCACTACGAAGCCGATCGGTTAGCGAATAACGCTCACCGTCCGCATGGTTGGTCTGCTCAAGGAGCAGCAGCGTCAGCCGTTCCTTAGGCCCCATGTTCGGTGGCGGTGTGATCGTCAGCGCTTCCATCTTTGTTTGCAGCGTAGCGAGAGAATCATCCAGGGCGGTATTAGGCAGACCGACAGGATCACTCGTCTGCCCCGGATCAATCCAAAGAATCTCGCGGATACCGCTGAGCCGACCGGAAACAAAGTCGCTTCGCGGATTCAGGGACCACTCCACTTTGAACGACGCACAGTTTGGCAGCATGAAATGCCCGAGCCGATCCGCGTAGAGCGGCGGTGGCGTCGTATCGAGCCGCGACCGCTGGAAGGGCGACTGCACCACATGATTGCCCCGATGCCCAAAAACCGTTGGCAACCGCCAGTTTTCGATACTCGGTTCTTTGTCACCGGGCAGCATCGTGTCGTGAAGAACCAACGACTCGTAATCAAAATTGACGACGACATCGACGGCACCATCCAAAAGCAGCGGATCACCCAAGAAAGCTCCCGAGCCGCCGCCGAAGAGGTCGGTCGGCCAATCCAACGCCTTGCCGCTGGTAACAAGTTCCGGCGCATCCGTCGAGATCAACTGTACGCTACGCCGTGCCAGGTGCCACTGTAGGGCTGGGAACGGAGCGGGCACCGAATCATCTACCGTCGAGGGGAACATCCCCCCGCCGGCAATCGCGCTCTGGAATACGAACGGCGCTTCGGGAGGGGCGGCCGCGTTGAAAACGTATTCTCCCGCCTCCGCGTGACCATACACTACCTGTTGAAGCTCGGACTGAATTTCCGGGTCGATGAAGCTACGCCCCTTGCGGTTGGTGAACATCATCAGCATGTCCGCCCGAGGCAGCGAGCGAATGGGTAGGCCATTGGCGTCCAGCACCGGAACCCCGGCCGCATCGACCGCGTCGCGTTCTGGATCGGGGTTGTGCCGGTAGCCGCTGCTGGCTAGCGCGTCGTCATCGACCTCGGCTTCCTCGGCCGACCAATAGGCGTTGATTGTGTTGCCCTGGATAACGAGGGCCGACCGCCCGGCATAAACGCCGCGAAGGTCTGCCCGGACTGTCTCTTCAAAGGATCGCAAAGCCTGATTCAGACGAACCAGGGCGGTTGCCTGCCCGGTGGATTTCACGGTGATGCTGAACACCTGCCCAGCCAGGGCGAGCATGAGTACGAGCACGCCCATCGCCACGACCATCTCAGCGAGCGAAAACGCCCACCGGCTTGCCCCAGGGAGTCTACGTAAGTTTTTGTTTTTCATGCACTTATGCATCAGCCAGTCCTGTTGGGGTAGCGACGGCGCTACGGCGAATCCGCTCGCCGCATGCCACGATTATCGCGTAAGGTAGGTGTCGGTAAAGGGCTGGGGAGGGCGTTCTCAGTAAAAAATCGGCGATTTTCGGTCCGAAAATAACGATCTCACCCAAAGGACGATGCTGGCATTCGCCCGTGCCACGCATTTTACGTGCCGTCTTTATCGGGGATGACCGTGATCGTCTGGACCTCGATGTCTACGACCGGCGTGCTGCCAGAAAAGACCGGGTAGGAGTTACCGGGCTCCCGTTCCTGGACCGGCGGCGGGAAGACCCAGACCGTACGTACCAGCTCGTTCAAATCCAGGAGGTTCGGAACGCACACGCCACACCGGGCATCGGTGTTGGGCAGGTCGATGTCTTCGAGCACGATCTCCCGGTCCAGCGTGAGGAACGTTTTTTCCCCGAACGGCTCTTCCACCCGCGCCCGCGTTACGTTGTACACCTCGCCGGTAATCTCATCGATGAACTTCGTGCCGCGTGGAAACATCGTGACCAGCATCCGCGCTGCTGGGGCAGTACCTGAGAAGGCTTCCGGCGGGACCTGCACCACGGTGGGGATGTTGGTGGCCGAGCTGTTGCCTAAGTTGTCGAAGCGGGGAACGATCGTATTCGGAAGCTCGATCTGAACGCGCCACGCCACGGGCAGCGTCACATCCGCATCCGGGTCCATCGCACCCGGTGTGACCGGTGGTATTGTGATGTCATAGGGATTGGGCAAGCCGGCCGCGCTGTCTTGCCGGGCGTATCGGCTGGTGGGCTGCGGGCGGCGCAGGGTGACGTAGAACATGTCCAATACGCGATCGGAGGCGGCTTCTGCGGCGGCGGTGTCCGGGTTGGCACCGATCACGCTTTGTTGCCGGTGGAAGATGGCCCACGCAAACCGGCGCGTGGCCAACCTATCGTGCCAGTTGTTGTCACTGCCGATAAAGTCTGCGGTTGGATCGTTCGTGTTGTTGCGCAGTGGCGAGTTTATCGCGATGTTGCGCCGCTGACGCAGCGGCGGGTGTAGTCGCTGGTACGCGCTGATCTGCGGGTTCCAATAGGACGTTTCGATCACGCTCTGGTCGAGATTACGCCCTGGATCCATGGGGTCTAACGCCAGTTCAATTTGCCACGGGTCTTCCGCGACGAACGCCGGGTTCTCGACGCGGATGTTTTCCATGTTGAGGGCGTGGACCCATGTATCGCTAGGCCAGATGGTTGGGGAGTTGGCCACCGGGCCGGGAATCTGTTCGTTGTAAATCAGATCGCCTGCGAAGCTGATACCGACGGATGTCGGCAGGGTGGGCACGGACGGTCCCGGTGAATGCAATAGCGCCTTGGCTAGGTTATCCGCGACGGGCGTGATGGAGCGCTGTTGCGTGAACTCGCCGAGGTCACGAGCGCGACCCCACGCTACGGGGAACATGGTGGCCACCATGACCAACCCAAGCCCGAGGATCACAATCGCGATCATCAACTCCACCAGCGAAAACCCCGCCCGCGCACGAGGTCGCATCCACGAAGATGCAGCCGTGCAGTGGTTCGGTTGGTGCGGCACTAGCCTCAAGGTGTCTCTCCGGTTTCTCCGATCGGACCTTCGACGATGGCACCGGTCAGGCGGTTGATATACACGGGCACAGCCGTACGTAGCAGGACGGCCCGTTTGTCCTCCGGGTCGTCCAACTCCTTGACTAAGGCATCGTCATAAACCAAGAGTCCGTCAACCGACGGGAAGTTGATCGCGGTGGTTGTCTGGGTCTGATCGTTCACGAGGAACGGGATCGACCATCCGTTTGAGGGGTCGATCAGCAGGGAACTGGCCGTGTCGTTTTTGATGAAGTACCGGTTCACGTTCGGTGCGCTCGCGGCGGTGTCAAACCCAACGGGTAACCCGGTGATATCGCCTTTGGGCGGGTCTTCCTGCAGCGTATCCATGTCGAGTATCAACACGCTGCGTCCGGGGCGTACCTCACCCGTCGCGGTGAAGATGATCGTGAAGAAGTTTCGGTGACGCTGGTTGTTGTCTGTGCCCGACGCCAACGTGCCGAAGACGTCGTTCGCGAGTTCGGCCGGGGTGAACAGATCCCATGTTTGTGCGGCGGGCTGGTTCAGCGTGTCCTCCACCACGTACCGCGGTGCGATGCGCGTAGGCCTTGGGATTGTGTAGATGCGGTCCGGCGTGACCTCGAACACGTTTCCCAACGCAAGCTCGTAAACTGAAAGGTTTGTGGGGTTGGTGAGTCCCACCGGCAAGGGGTATAGGTTGTCCTCCAGCGCTGTGCGTAGGTGGGAAGCGGTGGCCCGCCGGATCGAAGCGATGCGCTGCACGTTGTTGGCATCAAGAAAGAAGAACAACCCGAGCTCGCCGTCGCCACCTTGGATCGCCTTGGCCCGCGTCGTGGTCAACATGCCCTGGATGATGTTGAGCGTGTCGATCCGACGTTGGTTCGCCCACATGCTCTGCACGGCCGGCGTCCCCACCGCGACCAAGATCAGCACGATAGCCACCACCACGATCATCTCGACTAGCGTGAAGGCTTGTTTGGCGCTCTTGAAAGTGGCGCTGGGTTGTGAGCTTCGTTTACGCATGGCGTGGGTCAATTCGGATTGGTCAATCGGTCAAGGAGCGTTGTATCGAGGAAGATGTTGTCCTGGTTCGTTAGGTGTTGCACGCGGCTGTGTTCGTATGGAGCGGTTTCGTTTTCGAAATCACCCGTGAGTGATGCCGCTGCTGCATTGGGGGGCGCGCCCACCATAACCTCTGCCGTAAGCTGATCGGGACCGTCGGTGCCGTAGGAGAACACGACCGGCTGCCCGTGGTTGAGCTTGATGATTTCTGTGGACGCCTCGTTCCAACTCGGGTGGTTGTTGGAAGCGGTGGCGGCCCCGGTGATTTCTCTGAAATCTCGCTGGGCCAGGTAGCTGATCGGCGTGCCCCACGCATCGACGATGTACTCGATCTGTCGATCGCCCGTGTCCCACACCTCGTCTCCGTTTCGATCGAGGAAGACGGCCGGGTTTCCTGTTGTAGCGTCGAACAAGGTTTTGCGGCTTCGATCATGCAGGCGGTCGAGCATGCTGGCCGAGGCATCGCCAAGCTCTTCGATCGCCACAATCATCGCCACCTGATCGCGAAACTCCTCCGCGTCGGCGCTGGTGCCGTCGGTGTAGAACCGCATCGGTCCGTAACCGCCCGCGCCCGAGGGTATGGGGAACATCACCGCGCCACCCGGTGCCATGGTGTTTCCGCTTGGGCTTACGGGCGTGAACCATTCGAGTTCATCCGGAGGGTAGAGGCCGAAGCGTTTCCGATAGGCTCTGTTCTTGGTGATGGTGCCGTTGGCCGTCTGTTCGCGTTTGAACTCTTCCACGGCGTCCGACACGATCTGTAAGACGGTACGCGTGTTTCGGGCTTTTTGTTGTTCGAGCACGGTGGAGGTGGCCACCACAATCGAAGCCGCAAGGATTGCGATGATGCCCATCACCACGAGCATTTCGATCAAAGTGAACGCGTGGCGCGTCGAGCCCTCGTGGTTATCAAGGGTGCGATTGTTGTTGTTTGATTGTGGCTGCATCGGTTGTTCGTGCTCGTTGGTTGGGTTGGTTTTGTAATGTTGCTTTTCGTTTTTTCACCGGCCAACGTCCGTCGTGTGACAAGATGTCCCGTTGATTAATACGCTTCGCTACCAACACGCCTCACTAGTTGTCCGCTCTGGTCCAGTTGACGATGTCGTCGTTCGTGCCGTACCTCGAATCGGGGCCGGCGCTGATCAACAAGTAGGAGTCCGCGCGAAACGGCTTGTTTCTTGCTTTTTGTGACGGGTCGAAGACAAACCGCGTGAATGTTTTGTCGAACCGTGGGTCGTTTTGGATGTCGGGGCCGCCGAGCAACTCCGGCAGTGGTTCGGCCAGCTCGATCTTGGCGATATCATGAAAAACCACAGCCCCGCCGACCGTTTCGGCACCGCTGCCGAAGTCGAACCCGTTGTAGCTCAGACCATCACCCCCGAACGTGCCCGTGATCAGGCCGTTGTCTTCTTGGTCAAAGATGCCGCGTGTGTTGCCTGCGGTGACGATGTTGATGGCCGCTTTGTTGGCTTTGTAGTAGAGCACCGGTGCGTCCCACGGGTCCACGAACATGAGTTCATCCGACGCGGCCGAGTTCAGCAGTAGCTCTTCTGAGTTCGCAATAAGCCCGACCTCGTCGAGATCGTTGAGCGATCGCATCTTCTCGCGGATTTCGTCGCTGACGTAGCCGCCGCCGTAACGCGGAAACTTCGGCTGGAATGTCGTCGTGTCGATTTCGTAGATGCCGCCCGCGTTGTCGTGGGTGTCGTTCCACCACCGACCGTCCCGACCGCCATTGCTGCCGGTATCTTTGAAGCCCGGTGCGAAGAGCCCGTCAGCGCCGACCATCGCCTGCGCCAACAAATGGGCCCCGGTGATGGTCACTTCGGCGACGCCGTTGTTTCCGAGGCCGCCCCGTAGCTTGGGGTTGGCGATCAACTGACGGTTGGCTGGGTTGTCACTGTGGGATGGCGGTAGTGTGCCGCCCAGTGCGGACTCCGCCTGAAACGACCGCATGCCGGTGTCCAGCGCAGAATAGATGGCCGCCGTTTGGGTGACCTTGGCTTTGTTGCGTACCGTGCTAAACGCAGGCAGCAACGCCGCGACGAGTAGGCCGATGATCGCGATCACGACCATCATCTCGACAAGAGAGAACGCCCGGCGGCGGGCTTCAAGGACTCGAATGTTCATTACGGGCGAATTCCTTCTAACAAGGCGCTGCGAAGCGCTATTCAATAAACTTTGGAATGTTGGAGATGTCATCATTGGTGCCGTATTTACCGTCCACACCCGGGCTCAGTAGGATGAACGTGTCCTGGTTGACTGGCCGCAACGGCGCGGCTTGGCGGACGGCGTCATCCTTGAGGCTCAGATCTTTGTAGACGTTGCGATCGATAATCCAGCGGGCAAAGGTATTGGGGATGCGCCCGGTATTCGGATCCGGAAGGAACAGCTCGTCACCCGTTTGTCGATCACCAGCCAGGTGGATCGGGTGCTCACCCTGAAAGTTCCAACCCTCAGGGAAGGTTTCCGTACCGGTGAAGCCGGCGTTGTCCTCGTGGAAGTAATAGGGGACGCCCGTCTGCTGCGGACCATCGCTGTAGTTGTTGTTCGGGTTTCGCACGTCCTCGACCATGTTCGTGGTCTTGCCGTTGCGGTTGGCGACGTAGTAGAGGACAGGGTAGTCGAACGCGTCGGCGATAACCGGCATGTCCCGCATGATCGTCCAATCGGGGAAGAACGGGTCGCTCGGTCTCTTGCCCGGTAGGTTGTTGGTGGCCACCAGATTGATGCCTTCCGGGTCGATGTACATCTGGTCGCGGTCAAGGGCTCGCGGCGCGTTGTTGGGTTGAGCGCGATACCATTCGTTTGGCTGCTGCCGCAAAGCCTTGGGGACATTGCTACGCCGGATGTAGCCCTGCGCGTCGGGTCCGATCAGCATCGCAGGTAGCCAATGGGCACCGTAGACGACAGGTTTTTGGAGCTCAGTACCCGGAAGAAACGGAAACTCCCCGCGGTTCGGGTCGAATATATTTCCGATTTTCGGGTGGGCAAACGAAGGTGGGTAGCCGTTGGTCCGCCGAAAGTTCTTCTCGTTTTCGTTCTTGAACATCTCCAGCCCGACCTCGATCGCCTTGATCGCCGATTGGGATACCGTTTTCTTGGCGGCGTTGCGCGCAGCGCTGAGCGACGGCACAAGAATGGCGATGAGCGCCCCCATGATGAAGATCACCGTCAGCAACTCGACGAGAGAAAACGCCGAGGCGCGGACGGCGTGAACCTTTCGAGTGGTGTGGTGCCGAGTGGTGTGGCGACTGCATTGGCGTGTCATCGTTGCGATTCCTTAAACATTTTGAACGTATCATCCAACGGTGTCGGTCTTGCTGCGAGCGGCTCGACGCTACGACCACGTCTTCAATCCCAACCGCCCGAGCTTCAAGATTTCCGAGCCCTTCATGGTTCCTGGCCCCAAAGCCCCCTAGCCCGAGACCGACTGAATCAACTGGACGAGCGGCATAAACAGCGCGACCACGATAAAGCCGACAATGCCACCGAGTACGACGACCATGATCGGCTCGATCAGCGACACGAGCGCCTCGACGGCCGTATCCATTTCTTCCTCGTAGTTGTCCGCGATTTTGAGGAGCATTTTGTCGAGTTCGCCCGTCTCCTCGCCGACGTCGATCATGTTGACCACGAGTCCGTCCACGACGTTGGACGCGCGAAGCGGTGTGGCAAAGCTATCACCCTGGCGGATCGCATCGTGGACCCGTTGCATTGCCCGGGAGTAGACCTCATTGCCCGCAGTATCACGGGTGATGTTGAGCGCCTCGAGAATCGGTACGCCGGCCGCAATCAACGTGCCCAGCGTTCGCGTGAACCTCGATACAGAGCTTTTCATTAAGAGGTTACCGAAGACGGGTATCTTCATGCCTATGAAGTCAC
Organism: Planctomycetota bacterium; assembly: GCA_024278695.1. GTDB lineage: Bacteria > Planctomycetota > Phycisphaerae > UBA1845 > UBA1845 > JAJRSP01. Next base: position 9,066 of record JAJRSR010000174.1, read on the forward strand.
TCGTGAACCGCCCCCCTTGTGAAGAACGTATGAGCTTCATGACCGCCATCACAATAAAAGGTGTAAGCAGGCAGATCAGCCAGCCGGGCGGCATGCCGATGACGAACCAGTCCGAGACCCCCATCAAAAGAAGCGTCGGACCAGGCAACGTGACATCGAAGTCCAGGAAGATTTCCTTGAACTTCGGGATCACGATGATCATAATGCCCGCGACGATAATAAATGAGAACGACACCACGACGACCGGGTAGATCATCGCGCTCATGATCTTGGCTTTGAGCTTCTGCGCCTTCTACATGAAGTCGGCCAAACGCGACAGGATGACATCAAGCACACCACCCGTTTCGCCGGCAGCCACCATGTTTACATAAAGTCGGTTGAAAGCCTTGGGGTGTTTGGCGCACGCCTCGGAGAGTGTGGCCCCGCCCTCGATGTCCTCTGCGACAGCGCCGAGCACGTTTTTCAGCAAACCAGGCTTTTCCTGTTCTTGGAGGATATTCAGGCTTCGAAGAATCGGAAGACCCGCATCCTGTAGCGTGGAAAGCTGCCGTGTCATTTGCGTAATCTGCTTGGTGCCGACCCGGCCAAAGGAAAAGCCGCCGCCCTTTTTCTTTTTCGTGGCTCCGGCGTTGGCTTTGCTGCCGCCTTTTTCCTTGATGCGCGTTGGGAAGTAGCCGAGGTTACGAATCTTGGCCAGGGCGTCCTCACTGGACACGGCTTCGATTTCGTCCTTGACCTCCTGCCCCGCTTGATTCATCGCCTCATAGGCAAAAGTTGGCATCTGACATCCTCATCATTCGGCATTGACACAGTCAACAAGTCGTCTTGCAGGCCAAAATCAGCAGTCAGCGTGTGGCTGCGACTACTGACGAAAGCCAACGGTAACTGTTGGCAGGTAACCCAAGAGTATTGTACTGTTCCCGGTCTACCAGAAGTTCCGGTCTACCAGAAGTTCCGGTCTACCAGAAGTTCGGGCTTACTAGTCTTCCAGGATCGTCTCGCGAACGATCTCATCGATCGTCGAGACACCGTTGTAGATCGCTAACAGCCCGGACTCCCGTAAAATTCGCATGCCTCGCTTAATCGCCTCGCGCCGCAAGACGGCCGTCGAGGCATTTTCCATAATCATATCCCGCAATGTGTCGTCGAGCACCATGATTTCGTACAAACCCAATCGCCCGCGATACCCGGTATTGTTGCAATAGTCACAACCCTTACCGTAGAAGAACTCCTTGCCGGCGAGATCCTCGGCCTTGAGTCGCAGCTCCCACAGTTGGTCGTCGGTCGGCTGGTAGGGCGTTTTGCAGTTCGTGCAAATCCGACGGACCAGACGCTGAGCAACGATGGCTTCCAGCGTCGCCGTTACCAGGAACGGCTCCAGACCGAGGTCCAAGAGACGCGCGATCGCAGACGGTGCATCGTTCGTGTGAAGCGTGGATAGAACCAAGTGTCCCGTCAAGGATGCCTGGGCGCTGATCTGGGCGGTTTCCAGGTCGCGAATCTCACCCACGAGGATGACATCCGGATCCTGACGCAAAAAGCTACGTAGCGCCCGTGCGAACGTCATCCCCACCTCAGTACGGATCTGGACCTGGACCAAGCCGTCGATATCGTACTCGACCGGATCCTCGGCCGTGAGAATTTTCTCGGTTGGCTCGTTGAGCTCTTGGAGGGCGGCGTATAGTGTCGTGGTCTTGCCGGAGCCGGTCGGACCGGTATTGACGATGAGCCCGTTCGGTTTGTGGATGAGCTGCCGGAAGGCATCGAGATCGTCGTCATGCATCCCGATCTTGTCGAGACTGAGTTGGACGTTGCCGCGGTCCAGCACACGTAACACCACGCTCTCGCCGAACAGTGTCGGTAAGACGCTGACGCGCAAGTCAATCGGCTGCCCCTTGAGCTGTAGCTCGATGCGTCCGTCCTGGGGAAGCCGGCGCTCTGCGATATCGAGGTCGGCCATGACCTTGATACGCGACGAAATGGCCATCGCCACATATTTCGGCGGCGGCATCATTTCGTAGAGTACGCCGTCGATGCGGTAGCGCATCTTGAACTCGTCTTCAAATGGTTCAAAGTGAATGTCTGAGGCTTTGTCCTTGATTGCCTGTAAGAGTACGAGGTTGAGTAGTTTTTTCACCGGCGCGAGGTTGGCCGCTTCTTTCAAATCCGCGAGGTCAATGCTGTCGCCGCGGCCTTCGAACTTCGACAAATCCGCGTCCTCGGAGAGGTCGTCGATGAGGTTCGCGATGGACCCCTGTTCGCCTTCCGGGTAGTACCGATCCAGGGCGTTTTGTAGATCATCCTTGGAGCAGATCGCGGCCTTGACACGATAGCCAAGCAGGGTGTGTAGGTCATCCGTGGCGACGAAGTTATCCGGATTGTCCATCGCGATGCGCAGGACTTTGCCTTCCTCGTCGAGATCGTACGCCATGACCCGGTAGGTGTTGGCCATCTGCGACGTCATCACCGCGACAACCTCAGGTGGGATATCCATTTTCCCGAGATTGACCATCTGCATTCCGCTTTGGGCGGCTAACGCGTGATGCAGCTCTTCCTCGCTAATGTAGCCGAGTTCGACCATGATCGCGCCGATCGGTCCGCGCCGATCCTTCTGGATCTCCAGTGCTTCTTCGACCTGCGCGCGGCGGAGCTTCCCCATCTTGATGAGCACGCGCCCGATAGGCCGGCCGCGAAGCTGCTCGATCGTTGGAGCTTTTCGTTGTTTGGGGCTTTCGCTCATCTAGATTCCCAGGATCATTAGGTTCTCAGCACGGCACGTTCTTCGCCGTCGTCGGCTTCTTCTGCGCCTAGCCCGCGCTTGTGCGCATCAATCTTATCTTGCATGGCTCCGGGGTTGCGCGAACGATCGACGCAGTCTTCTTCGCTGACTGTGCCCTGCTCGTACAGGCTCCACAAGTGTTCATCCAGGAGTTGCATGCCGAATTTCTTTCCGGTTTGGATGGCCGAGTCGATTCGGAAGGTCTTGTTTTCGCGAATCAGGTTGGAAATAGCCGGGGTGATGACCATGAACTCGTAGGCCGCAACCATCCCCTTGGGCAACCGCGGAAGCAGCGCCTGCGACAGTGACGCGATGAGGTTGGTGGATAGCTGCACGCGAATCTGATCCTGCTGCTGGTTTGGAAACGCGTCAATGATGCGGTTGATCGTGCCCTGGCAGCCTGTGGTGTGCAACGTCGCAAAGACCAAGTGGCCCGTTTCTGCCGCAGCGATGCCGGCCGCAATCGTTTCCAAATCACGAAACTCACCGACCAAGATCACATCGGGGTCTTGACGCAATACGCGGCGAAGCGCCTCGGCGAAGTTCGGTACGTCGATGCCGATCTCACGTTGGTTGATCACGCTCTTCTTGTGTTGATGGTAATACTCAATGGGGTCTTCCATCGTCACGATATGCCGGTCGAGCGTCGAGTTTACGTAGTCGAGCATCGTGGCAAGTGTCGTGGTCTTTCCCGATCCAGTAGGTCCGGTGACGAGAAAAAGTCCACGAGGACGCCGACACAGTGCGCGACAGATATTCGGTAAACCGATCTGATCAAAGGTGAGCAACCGGCTTGGAATCTGGCGAAGCACCATGGCCACGTTGCCCTTTTGCTTGAAGGCGGCCACGCGAAACCGGGCGGCGTCTCCGAAAGCAAAGCCGTAGTCGGTGCCGCCTTCTTCCTGTAATTCTTGTTGGTTGCGATCAGGTGTGATCGACTTCATGAGGGAGATCGTATCTTCAGGTTCGAGCACCTTAGTTTCCAGCGAGCGCATGTGCCCGTGCAGGCGGATTACCGGCGGACGTCCTACCGTGATATGTAGGTCGGATGCGCCTGTCTTGACCACCGTTTCCAGAAGTCGATCAATATGGATCGTAGCCATGTCCCGTGTCCTCTGCCCGATGACTATGCCTAGTGCAACGTGCTCGTGGTGCCGTCCGACGTCAGTCGGCTACCAATCCTTCCGCCTGCGTGATACGCAGCAGGTCGGCCGGCGTCGTCATGCCGGATAGGATTTTTCTTTTTCCATCTTCCAGAAGCGTTTTCATGCCCGACGCGCGAGCCGCCTTGCGAAGCTGCGTGGCCGTGGCCTTTTTGAACGCGAGATCGCGGAGTTCGGCGTTCATCTCGATCATCTCAAAAATGCCGATTCGGCCGCGGTAGCCCGTATCGCTGCAACGGGGGCATCCGGCACCGCGGTAGATTGATTGTCCTTCAAGTTCCGCTTCGGTGAAGCCAAGTGACTTCAACCCCCGCATGTCCGGCGCGGGGTCTTCTTCCTTGCATTCGGAGCAGATCACTCGGATCAACCGCTGGGCCATGATCGCCTGAACCGAACTCGCGACCAGGAACGGCTTGATGCCCATGTCAATGAGTCGAGTCAGCGCGGAAGGTGCGTCATTCGTATGCAGCGTGCTAAACACCAAGTGCCCTGTCAGCGCAGCCTGGATTGCTACGTCGCCCACTTCCTTGTCGCGAATCTCACCCACGAGAATGATGTTGGGTGCCTGTCGAAGCATCGCCCGTAGCACCTTGGAAAACGACAGGCCGATGTCTTCACGGACCTGGCATTGGTTCATGCCGGCGAAGTTGTACTCGACTGGATCCTCAGCCGTGATAATCTTGAGGTCCGGGCGGTTCAAGTCCTGAAGCGCGGCATACAGCGTGGTCGTTTTGCCGGAGCCCGTGGGACCGGTGACCAGGAAGATTCCGTTCGGACGCTTGATGATGTTTGTAAACTTCTCGTAGTCATCGTCGGCAAAACCCAAAGCCGGAATACCAATCTTGACGGAGTCCGGTCGCAGAATACGCAACACGATGGACTCACCGTGGTAGGCCGGGCAAGCGCTGACGCGGAAGTCGATCGGTCCGCCGCCGATCCGCATCTTGATACGGCCGTCCTGCGGTACGCGTCGTTCCGCGATGTCGATACCCGCCATAATCTTGAAACGCGCGATAACGGCCGGCTGCATATGCTTGGGGATATCATCGCGGACAATGCACACACCGTCGGTACGGTAGCGCACCCGTACCCGGTCGGCCATCGGCTCAATGTGGATATCGCTGCATCGACCGTGAACGGCCTCGGTGATGATGAGGTTGACGAGTTGGACGATCGGCGCGTTGTCATCGTCATCACCGGTGTCCTTTGCCTCGACGGCGTCCTCGTCGGGTGCATCCTGGTCGATGCTGGCCATCGTCTTGGACAGCACGTCGTCCGAGTCCGTCACGAATTTGTCGATGAAACGCTTGATCTTGCCTTGGGCGGCCACGCTCGGGACGATCTCGCGGTTTAGCCGAAAACGCAGCAGATCCAGCGTTTCAAGATCGAGTGGGTCATGAATGGCAACGCGTAGTTTCCCGTTGTCCTCGCCAAGTGGTAGCACCTGATTTTCTTCAATCAGCTTGCCTGGGATCAATTCGAGGACATCATTATCGCGACCGTGAGAGTCGAGGTCGATATATTCAAGTGAAAATTGTTCGGCCAGCGCTTTCGCAACGTCATCTTCCGAGCATTTTTCCATTTCGACGAGTGATTCGCCGATTCGTTTGCGATGATCCATGCCGTACTGGAGTGCTTCCGTGACGATGTCATCCGTCACGACGCCCATACTGACTAGGGTTTCGCCGAGTTTTTGTCGCTTATTGGCCATTCGAATGTCGGTTTTGCTCGCAGTACTAACGCCCCGGCGCTTGCTGCCCTGTCATTTTTCAAAGTCGCCGCAGCCTCGGTATGTCGGGCACGTTGCGGTAGGTTGAGCCTATGCCCAAGCGGGGATTCTAGTGGGGCGAGGCGTTCACTTCAACACCAGATACTCGGGAACTCGTTCCAAGCAGAAACATCCGCGCGTCGCTCGCCTTTGGTATACATGAGAAAAGGTCGTTCGGGGGGCTCGCGTGACAACGTGCGTCAGTCATCGGTTCTTACTTGTGGCAGCCTGCCGATCGCGAACCGAGGCTTCGACTTTTCATGCCGAAAAGGCCGCTTTGAGGTGCCAGAGGGGCTACTAGGAATGAGAGACGCGATTTGGTACAATCAGGCTGCGATCGGAAGTTGATGTAAGATCATTTACGAAAAGAGGTTGCGGTATTCATGTTGGCTCGGCTGACAGTGGTGATGGTGGCGTGGATTGGCGTGGGTTTGATCTGCGTCGGCACGGGTTGTTTCGGGCCAACCGAGGAATCGGTTACGGATTCAGCCCGCGATTCGACCGGCGACGTGTTGGCCCCAACGCCGATACCGGTGGCCGAAACGGCTGAGCCAACGCCGATCAGCAATCCAGCACAGAATCAACCCGACCCGGTGGTGGGTGATACTGAGGTCGGAACCGTAGATGCCGGAAATGTTGGAACCGGGATCCTTGGTCCAGAGGTCGGCGATTCTATCTTTTTTCAGCCCAACCTTGGTTGGGGCAACACGATCAATCTTCTTGATCTGTTGGATTTGCTTTCGGATCAGGCGTTGGCCGACATCTTGAACCCGGTCACGGCCAACCCCGGTAGCTTCACCACGCTCGAACTGCTCTGTCTTGATGAGGGGTTTTCGGATTCGTTTTGTCGATCGCGTTACGGCGCACCGTAAGTTGTCGCTTCGGCTGAAGTGCGCGGCTTTCCGGCAAGGGTAGTGCCGGCAGGTGCTGAGGCTTCCTTGATGATGGCAGTCTGCGCGATCGAGCCGTCGAGTGCGTAGCGGCAGCACGGCCAATCCCCCGCGGTCGCAATCACTTCGCTCATTGTGCCGAAGCGACAGGTTCGTAGCAGGCGCTCGATCTTCGCTGCGAATCCCGATCGTCCCAGCCCTTGGTGCAGTTTGGTTTTCCAGGGGATGGTGGGGTATTTCAAATTGGGTGATGAAAGTTCTGCGAGCTCGGTCGGTGCGAATTCATAGGGGTGCATGTAGATAGCGCTTGCGGAGCCGGTACGGTTGATCGCCTCGATCGCGCGACGCACGAAGCCAACGGGATAGAGTCGTAAATACCCGCCGCCGCCCGCCGGCGTACGCCGACCAAATCGTGATGCCGTCGCGACGGGTATTTCGAGCAGCGTATGCCCGGCGGGTGTGATGATCCGGTGCGTGCGGTGCGGCGCGTGGGCGATGCCATAGCGCCGCGTCTTTGCGGGGCAGATCGAGGCGTCGTAGGTGAACCCGCATTCGGCGATCACATCGAGTGCCCACAGATGACGCGGACCAATGCTGAACGCCGGGGCGCGGTAGCCTGTGATTGGGCTGCCGGTGATATCTTCGAGGAGCTTCTTCGATCGATCAAGATCATCGTAGAGTTGGGCTTTGGTTTGCGTGTGAATGAGTCGGTGGGCGTACCCGTGGCTCTGGACCTCATGCCCGGACGCTTGGATGCGGCGGATGAGTTCCGGCGCTTTCTCGGCCGCCAACCCCAACACGAAGAACGTCCCCCGAACGCCGCAACGCTCGAACAGGCTCAGCACGCGCTCGGTGTTTGTTACGAATCGATCCGTCAGCGGGGCGTCGTTGTCAAAGACGGATTGAATCCAATCCTCCACATCGACGGTGACGGCGTTGATGATAGGGTTGTCGGGGGTTGCGGTCATGGTGTTCACGTGTTGCCGGGCGACATTACCCTTCCGTGCTGGTCACATAAACATTTGCGGTGGCCCCGTGGCTTGCGATCGTTCCCGCTTTGACAAAGCCGTGTTTGAGGTAGTACGCGTTCGCACGTGCGAGCTGCGCGCCGACGGTGACGCGGATGTCTCTGACGCCGCGTGTCTGAAACTCCGCGAAGAGCGCGTCGAGTAGGGCTTTCGCCGGCCCCCTACCCTGCATGTCGGCACAAACGGCCACAGAAAGCAGTTCCGCATCGGGGAACGCGCCCTCGGTAGTGCTTGGGTATCGTAGCGATTGCCAGATACGCTTGATAACGCTGAAACTCAGCGCTCGCGGTAACACCAGGAAGCCCATGATCCACCCGCGCCGTAGCAGGATGGAGCGGTAGAGTTTTTTTGTGTTTGTGCCGCCGGAGATGAACCCGACGATCCGATCGGTGTCGTCGACGGCGACCAAGACGAAGCCATGATCGCTGCTTGCGATGCCGCGATAGAGCTGCGCGAGAAAGCGCGTCCCGAGCGTGCTGAGGAAGGCTTGTTGAAGTTGATCGCGATGCAAGGCCGCGACGGCTGCGGCTTCGTTCGTACGCATGGGGCGAACGGTGGTCTTGTTCAGAGCCATGACATCTTTCGCCTCGCGGGTGTTACGAATCTACCCGGCACGGTGCATCTGAGCGTGGTGCGTTCGAGTGTTCTGATGTTGCGTTGGCTGCTTCGGCTCGAAACCATTCGACGAACCTCGTGAGCCCTGTGTCGATGGCCGTCGTCGGTTGATAGCCCAGGTCGCGGGTGGCGGCCGTCACATCGGCGAAGGTGCGACGCACGTCCCCCGGTTGCAGTGGTTTTTGCGTGATTGTGGCCTTCTTGCCCAATGCTTTTTCGATGGCCGTCACCAGATCACCCAATGCGATCGGGCTCGATTCTCCCAGGTTGTAGATACGGTAGCCTTCGCACCGGTCGATCGCTCTGGTGATGCCGTCGATGATGTCGTCGATGTAAGTGAAGTCGCGTTCCATCGTGCCGTCGCCGAAGACGGGGATCGGCTCACCCGCTTCGATCAGCCGGGTGAACTTATGGATAGCCAAGTCCGGACGCTGCCGGGGACCGTACACCGTGAAGAAACGCAGGCAGGTCGTGGGGATGCGGTACAGGTGGTGGTAGGTGTGGCAGAGCAGCTCCCCGGATTTCTTGGTGGCGGCATAGGGTGAGATCGGGTCATCGACGGGGTCGGTTTCTGCGAAGGGCACTTTCTTGTTGTTGCCATAGACGCTGGAACTGCTGGCGAAAATCAGTTGGCACGCCGCTTGCCGGCACGCCTCGAGAATCACGAGCGTGCCGTGCACGTTGACGTCTTCGTAGAGTAGCGGCTGCTCGATAGAGGGTCGCACGCCGGCGCGGGCGGCGAGATGAACCACGGCGTCAACATCGCCCGCTACGATGACGCGGTTGACGCAATCGGTGTCGCGGATATCGCCCTCGACGAGCTCAAAACCTGGATGATCGAGTGCGGACCTGAGATTGCGCCGTTTCACGTTCGGGTCATAAAAATCATCGAAGCAGTCAAGACCCACGACGGTGTGGTTGGCGTGTAGCAATGCCTCACACAAGTGTGATCCGATGAAACCGGCCGCGCCTGTCACAACGATCTTCATGGTTGAGCTGCCGAGAGTTTGGTATTCAAAGGCGTTCCGTTTTGGTTCAATGTCCGGGTTACGCCGGCGAGACGCTCGGGCGACCGATGCAGACGTAGTGGAACCCGCGCTTGGCCACGGTCTTCGGGTCGTACAGGTTTCGACCGTCGAAGATGACTTGTTGTTGCATCATGTCGGTCATGCGATCAAAGTCCGGTGTTCTGAACTTCGACCACTCGGTGAATATCACCAACGCGTCGGCATTTTTTAGCGCTTCGTAGCCGCCGTCGCACATGGTAACGCGATCGCCCAACTCTTGCGTGGCGTTTTCCATCGCTTCCGGATCGTGCGCTCGGACGGTGATCCCTGCGTCGAGGAACATTTTGATCGCATCGATAGCCGGTGCCTGCCTGACGTCATCCGTTCTTGCCTTGAACGCCAAACCCCACACGGCCACCGTGGCCTTGTTGCAATCGCTACCGAGGTGGTCGATCACGCGCTGGGCAAAGATGCGGCGCTGCCGTTGGTTTGCCTGATCGACGGCATCTGCGATGGTCATGGTCTGATTCATCGCTCGACCCATCGACGCAAAAGCGTTGACGTCCTTCGGGAAGCATGACCCACCGTAGCCAACGCCGGGGTAGAGGAACGCGTTACCGATGCGTGCGTCCGAGCCGATGCCGCGGCGCACGGCCTCCACGTCGGCACCGAACTTTTCACACAGGCATGCCACCTCATTCATGAACGATATCTTGGTGGCGAGCATGGCGTTTGCGGCGTACTTGGTCATTTCGGCGCTGGCCGGGTCCATGACGAAGATACGCTCATCGCGGCGCATGAAGCTGCCGTAAATCTCTCGCATGATCTCCACGACGGCCGGTGAGTCCGCGCCGATGACGACGCGGTCCGGACGCATGAAGTCCTCGACCGCCGCGCCCTCTTTCATGAACTCCGGGTTGCTCACATAGTCAAAGGGGTGGTCCGTCTTGCGGGAGATCACTTCCATCACCTTCGCGTGGGTGCCGACGGGCACCGTGCTTTTGTTGATGATGACGCGGTAGCCGTCCATCGCTGCGGCGATGGAGCCGGCGACTTCGAGCAGGGCGGAGATGTCTGCGGAGCCGTCTTCCCCTTGTGGGGTGCCGACGGCGGTGAAGATCGCTCGTGACCGCTTGATGGCGTCGTCCAGGTCCGTCGTAAACTCAAGACGACCTGCCTTGACGTTACGCTCGACCAGTTCCTTAAGCCCCGGCTCGAAGATGGGGATCTCACCGCGGTTGAGCAGGGCGATTTTGCTTTCATCGCAATCGACGCAGATAACCCGGTGCCCGCTGTCGGCGAAGCACACGCCGGCCACCAACCCCACATAGCCAGTTCCCACTACGGACATATCCATACGAAGCTACTCCCAAATCCTCACGCCGTGTTACGCCGTGGCTGTCGCCAGTTCCATCGGTGGGGCGGTTGTCGCGCCCGGTGGCGTCGTGATCGTTTTTACAATACGTTCGGCCGCGTGACCATCCCATAGCGCCGGTGGTGTCGCGGAGAAGTCCCGTTCCTGTCTTACGTCGGAAAACGCCGAAAGGATCGCCGCCGGATCAACACCGACGAGCCGGTTCGTGCCCTCGGTGATGGTGATCGGGCGTTCGGTGTTGCTACGCAGCGTGAGACACGGCACACCGAGGATCGTGGTCTCCTCCTGAATGCCGCCCGAGTCGGAAAGCACGACGGCTGCGTTCGCCGTGAGCTTCATAAAGTCCAAGTATCCCAGCGGCTCGACGAGAAGCAACCCCTTGAGATGATCGACGCGGTCTTGCAGCCCGAGTTTCGTCAGGCTGTGTCGCGTTCGTGGGTGGATCGGGAAGACGACGGGGATGTCGGCTGTGATCGATTCGATCGCGTCGAGGATTCCGGAGAACACCCGCACGTCGTCGACGTTGCTCGGACGGTGTAGCGTCATGGTCGCGTATTGGCGCGGGGATAGTCCGAGCTTCGTGAGAAGGTCTGATTGTTCTGCGCGCTCGCGGGCTTTGATGAGCGTGTCGATCATTACGTTGCCGACGTGGTACACGCGATCTGCAGGAATACCCTCGCGGGCGAGGTTATCCAAGCCACTCGGCTCGGTGACGAAGAGCAGGTCGCTGATGGCGTCGGTCAGGATGCGGTTGATCTCTTCGGGCATGGTCCGGTCGCCGCTGCGGAGACCGGCCTCCACATGCGCGACCTTGATCCCGAGCTTTACCGCGACGAGAGCGCAGGCGATGGTGCTGTTGACATCGCCGACGACGATGACCCAGTCGGGTTTGTGCTGTAAGCAGACCGGCTCGAAGGCTTTCATGATGCCGCCGGTCTGGACGGCGTGCGATGCCGAGCCGACGCCGAGGTTGACGTCCGGCTTGGGAATGCCGAGATCGCCAAAAAAGCGCTCGCTCATCCGCTCGTCGTAGTGCTGCCCGGTGTGGACCAGCAGGGTCTCGACGTTGCTGCGGCGGGCCAACGCGTCCACAATCGGTGCGATCTTCATGAAGTTCGGCCGGGCACCGCAGGCGCAGCAGATTTTGAGTGGTCGTGCCATTTTTGGCCCTTGCTATCCATGATTATCGGTCGTTCGTGAGCGCACCGGTGCCACATGACCGATGATCCAGTGTATTATCGACCCTCAGCCGGTCGGGCTGCAATCCGGCGCGGTTTGGCGTATTCGGAAGGAACGCGAGGGTTAGGAATGTTGGTGATGCTGGCCTTTCCAGGGTTGGTACTACGAAACGAAGGAGTTTTTCATGGTTGTCATAGATTTTTTGGTCGTCATTATTGCCATTATCTTCGGCGTGCTGTTTGCGGTCGCGTAGATCGGTTCGCGCGGGGTGGTGCGGCTTTACGGTTCGGCGGTCTATAGGTAGGGCGAAAAAAGTTTCACGGTGCCGTCGCGAAGTCGCTGCCACATGGGGCGTGCGTCCATCTCTTCTTGGGTGACGCGGGTTGCGCCGTCGATCACACCGTCGATGTGCTCGCGCATCGCTATGGCGAAGCTCTTGTCGTAGGCCTCCACGTTGAACTCAAAGTTGAGCCGAAAGCTGCGGCGGTCGAGGTTGGCCGAGCCGAACAGCACCCACTGGTTGTCCACGATCATGAGCTTGGTGTGGGCGAACGGCGGCGGACGGCGGTAGACCTCGATGCCGCGCTCCAAAAGCTGCCAGAGGTAGGCATCGGCCGCCCAGCGCATGTAGGGCAGATCCACCACACTCGGAAGAATCAGTTTCACATCCACGCCTCGCAAGGCGGCCGTCGTGGTCGCGGAGACGAGGGACGGCGTTGGGACGTAGTAGGGCGTGACCATGTAGACGCTTTCTTGCGCCGCGGATAGCGCTGCCTTGATGATGATGTGGATGTCTTCGAAGTCTTCGTCGGGGCCGCTGACGATTCCCCGGCAGAGCGTGCCGCCGGCGCGTTCGAGCGGCGGGAAATAGTCCTCGCCGCGTAGTACCTTGCCGGTCGCCAGTCGCCAATCCTCGGCGAAGGTGTGCTGTAGCTCGGCGACGACCGGTCCACGGAGCTTGAAATGCAGATCTTCCGATCGCTGCGGTTTATCGCGCTGTACGAGGTGCCGTTCGGTGATGTTCATGCCGCCGGTGAACCCGACCTGCCCATCGACTACCAAAATCTTTCGGTGGTTTCGCAGGTTGATCCGCAGACGCCCGAGCGGGAACCGCAACGGGAAAAACGAAGCGACTTCGGCTCCGGATTTTAGCAGCAGCCGCCCCATGCGGGAGAAGTGACCGAGTGCGCCGACGCCATCCACCAGCACATGGACGCGCACGCCGCGTGTGGCCGCTGCCTCCATCGCCGTGGCAAATTGTCGGCCGACGTTGTCCCAGTCGAAGATGTAGGAGGCGAGCGTGATGCTTCGCTTGGCATTTTCGATCGCTTGGAGCATCTGCGGGTAGGCTTGTTCACCGCAGTGCAATGGTGTGACACTGTTTCCTGGGAGCATGGGTAGACGTGTGACGCGCTGTGACACGCGGTAGAGGCCTTTGAGCGGTCCAAGGATGCAAGCCTGCTCGGCCGACTCGATGGTCTCCGGGTCTATCGGCGCGGCGTCGAAGGGTTGCTCGCGCTTTCCCAGGTGGCGTACGGCCCGGCGCTCCACCCGGTTGATGCCGATGACCCAATACATCCAAGGTCCGAGCAGCGGCAGGAAGACGCTGAGGAGCAGCCAGATGGCGGAGCTGCGCGGGTCACGTTTGTACATGACGGCGTGGGCGGCCGAGACGCACGCCGACACAAACCAAGCCGCCACGAAAACCGTGACCGCTAGCGACTCGAACGAGAATGTCGTTTCAGGTGAA
>JAJRSR010000175.1 GCA_024278695.1 Planctomycetota bacterium
GGTGCAAAACAGAATTGGCGGTACCGCGCCACGTACAGCCACTTCATCCAACTTGCATCCTCGTGACGCCGTTTCTCCCGTGTGGTGGCCAATGGCGGGGCTGCAGTCGCGAACGCGAGTTCAGGCGACTACTGGCGTTCCGTTCCGTCACGTTATAGGCCTCACGACGTGCGAGTAGGGCGACCCAGTGTGAAGCTGTGTTGTGATTTCGTGATTTTATGGGAGGGGGCAGGCGCAAATACTTGCTTTTTTGGCGTTCTCGGACTATCCTTGAGGTAGGCAAGCGGCATGGTCCCGCCCGACGGGGATGGGGACGTGTGGCTGGCGCGCACGCGGGAAAGACGCTGGCACAAAAAAATGCCGGCACAAAAGACACTGGCACAATTGATTGCCGTCTCTGATCAGTCTCATTCCGCACGTCCGAGTTGTCCGCGCGACACCAACCACTTCCGATGGGCTGCCGGTTGCGACTCTTTGCGTGGGCCAGTGCCTTATGAGCCAGATTCGAAAACAGCTAACACGTTGTCTTGCGATTGCGGCATGCTGCGCGTGGTCCGGCTGTGGTGGCGCTTCGTCGTTGGTCGGCGGTGGTTCTCTGGCGGATGTCGTGCTCGGAGCAGACGGTTTTCCGCAGGACGATGCATCGCAGCCGGTGCCGGGTGCGATGCCAGCCGATTCGGCGCAGGGCGTCGCTCGGGCTCGCGTACGAAATGAGAGCGTGTCGCGGCAGGTGGATGTTACGGTGCGTTTCATCCGTGACGATGTTGTGGTTCGGCTGGCGTTTGTGCGGGTGGCTTCGGAAACTGCGACGACGGTGTTGAGCCCCGAGGCGGTCGATAGTGTCGAGCTCTCCGGAGTGGACAGCGACGGTTCCGCGCTGACTGGTGCGGTACTCGTTTTCGGCCGCGACTTCGACGAGAGCAACCCGGCCGAGTATGTCATTTTTGACGACCGCGTTGAGATTGAGATTCCCGATCTGGTTGTTCCGGTTGACGATGTTCAGGTTCGACCGATTCCCGAAGAGCCTTCCACTATACAATTGTTGGAACCGGCTATTGATGCCGGTGCGTTCGTCGGATCAACGGTGACAGTGCGTTGGTCTGACTTCGCCGGTAGTGCTGGCAGCGTGGTCCGTCTGTTCCTGCGTGCCGTGGGCACGGATGCCTTGATTTCCGTGGGGCCGGCCATGAACGCGGCGCTCGACGGTCTGAACGATGAGTTTCGGATTGTGCTCGGGGGAATTGCTCCGGGTGTGTATGAGGTGCTTGCTGAAATTGACAATGGTCGTGAGGTCGATGGTCGTGAGACGGCGACCTCGGTGGCTCCGGGTCGGCTGACGGTGGTTGCTCCGGCGGTGGGGCAGAACGCGCCGCCCAGTTTGACGATTGTGACACCTGTTGCGTCATCTGCGCCGCTGATGCTGGCTCCCGGAGAGTCGTTCGAGGTGACTTGGGAAGATGGCGACGCGGACGATAACGCCACGATTGTCTTCACGTTGCAGCCGAGCGACCCCCTTCAGGTGGGCCTCGGCGTGTTTCAGGTGAGTCCGCCCTTTGCGGAGGACCTCGACGGTCCGGCGTATGACGGGGCCACGCTGTCGGTGGGTGGTGTGTTACCGGGTCTTTATGATTTGGTCGGCACGATCACCGACGGATCACTGTCTGACATCGCGCGGGTGTCAAAGGCCATCTTGGTTCGGGAACAGATAGAAATACAAAACGATTTGCCGTCGATTGCCGTGCTCCAGCCTTCTGCGGATCTTGAGGTGCCGGTCGGGGGATCGTTCTTCGTGCGGTGGACCGATCAAGACATGGATCAGGACGCGAGAATCTCACTCTACCTTGACCCGGCTAGTGGCGGCATCGTTTTCGATGGTGATGAGATTCTCTTGACGAATTCAATTTCGGAGGATGTCGATGGCCCCGGCGATGAAATCCAGATTGGGATCACCAGCGACTTTGCGAGGGGGGAGTATTACCTGGTTGCGGTGATCTTTGACGGTACTGATGAGGCCGTGGCTCGTGCGCCGGGTATTGTTGTTGTTGTCGATGCCTCTGGGGGCGGTCGGATTGATCCGGACCTTGACCCAGACACCGAGGACGACAATAGCGGCGGCCAGACCGTTACGATGCTTGATCCGTTGTATGACGTTACGCGTCTCACGGTCTCGACGTTCTCACTGGCGATTCCCACCTCGGGTGTTGTCGTATCAGACTCGATCCCCCGCAGCGTGCTGTTGACGAATGAGCCCTACGGTGGTGACACCACGGTCGAGTTTGTGCCGACGCAATGGCTGTGGGAGTCTCAGGACGGTTTGCGCGTGGCCGTGCCGCGTGACTTGGTTCCCAATGCCGCGTGGCCCAGGAGCTTCGAGGTGCGTCTGCGTTTGACAGACGGTCTCGGTACTGAGCATGAGCTTGTGTCTCCCGGTCCGATGTGGCTGCCTCAGGAAGTGGAAGTGTTGGACGCTACCGCGCTCAGCTACAGTTGTGATTCATCTGGGAACTTGACTCGGGGTGACGCCCGGTTTGTCGGATTGGCTATCGAATGGTTTGGTGGCGGTCTGCTTGAGGGCGAGCCCCATGCTGACGTTGAGTTTTGGCTTTCAAGCGATGGCATCGTCCCCGCTGGCGGTTATGAGGATGCCACGCATCGTTTGATTTGGCGTTCGGCCGGCAGCCCGAACGTGACACGGACGGCTTACATCGGTATCGAAGTGATCAACTCCGGAATCCTTGGTGATATCGAGGCGATCGACACGGGGCCGCCTGGCGGCACGGGGGCCGTCAGCCTCGATCCAGGTAATTATCACCTGCTGGCTGTTGTTGAGCTTGAAGGCGGCGGGCGTCTCACCGCGCCGGCCTACCCGACGACGGTTTCGGTTTGCCGCCCTGACTCTTCCGCTGGTCCCAGCGAATAACCGCCTTTCCCACGAGTTCCACGAGTGATGCGGCGACGTCCGATTTCGGGCTTTTCGCGTTGGTCCGGGCTACGCACACGATGTCAAACCCGCGCGTCAGCGTCGCCTTGTTCCGGCGAAACGCTTCTCTGACGCGCCGGCGCACATAGGTTCGTTCCACGGCGCGGCCCACGCGTTTGGCCACACTGATACCGAGCCGAGCGTGCTTGAGGTCGTTCGGACGAACATACACGACGAGCACGTCGTCGGCTGTGCTACACCTCGCGGCATAGACGCGCGAGAAGTCCGCTTCGGCTTTGATATGCTCGCATTCGAGAAACTTCTCGCTGGTCATGGTGCGGTGTACGTCTTCATTCTTGGTCCAGGTTCGTTTGTGCTGTTTCGCTGCGTCGCGCGATCGCACTGACCGCGCCACGCCTTGTTCGCACTATCGTAGTCAGATCACACCGCTTTGACTACGCCGCCCGATAAGGTCGGCGCGAGCTCGGAAATGCCTTTCTGGGTGGGTCTCGGACAGGTTATTCGGGCTTCTTACCGGTCGAAAATCTTGCGTGTAGCCGCTCCCATCGATGGTCGAATGAAGGGCACGGGTCGTCTGTGGTTGTGGTGGCATCACCGCGCGATTTTGGCGACGAAACTCCTGTGGTGGGGCGATTACACTGTGGTGTTGCAGGAAAGAATGACAGTGGCCGGATTGCCGGAGACGTACTTCGTCCCTCGAGACGGGGCGTTCTTGCGTGTCACAGCGTTTGATCCCAATCAGCTCCGCAGGCTTCGTACGGAGTTGGAGCTGCTCCGCCGGATCAGACGCCGCGTGCGGACGTGTGACACGCGACCCGCGGCCGACCTGGTGAATCGCTACACAGATGCGGATCGGGCAGAGCTGTCACGGATAGTGCGAGACGCGAGCCACCCGGCCGTGCAAGAGATGATTGACCTGTTCGACCGCGAGTTCCCGGAAATCAGAAAGGACATCATGATGTCAGTCGTCAACGACGAATCGGAAAACATCGTTCAAGAGGCGGCCGAAGCCGGGGTCATCAACGCGGATTCTGCCGTGGATCTAAATCCGGGCAGTACGCCACCCGCGATCAACGATGACACCGTCGCATCGTCACCATCCGAAAACCCGGTAGCCGGCGAACTCGCGGGCACGGACCTGTCCGAAGCGTTGAGTGAGGCCGAGGCGGCGCTCGACGAAACGGTCAAACTTTGCCAAGAGGGCGTTTGTGAAACCGTTGACGTTGAAGCGGCTGATGAGGTCGAGGCAACTTCGAGCAACGTTATCGCCGAGAATGAACTTCCGCCAGCGGCCGAGTCAGTGGTAGAGGCTGCGATCGGGGTTGACGTTACCGACGCAGAGGCCGCAAGCAGCGCGGACGATACCGAGGGCAAAGCCGACGCGAAGGCTCCCGATATGGTTTCCGAAGATGCGGTGCCGGTTGACCTGGACAACGCTGGCGACGCGTCCATAGAGGCTACCGAAGCGCTCGAGCAGGCTGTCGAGGCGGTGGATCAGCCGGAGATGCCGAAGGCTGCTGATGCCCCCGAGCCATCACCCCAACCGCAGGCGTTATCCCTAGCCGATCCGGAGGTGGCCGCCGAAGAAGCGATGACGATCGACATGCCGGTCACTGCGAACGCTGTGCCGAAAACAGCTCCGGGAGTCACGAAATCTGCCGAGGCGGCGACCCCCGAGGTTGAGGTGCCTGTTGACGTGACAGCCCCGGTGCCCGAGGCCAAAGCCGGTGACGCTAGCGAAGCCGAACCTGAAAACGCAGCGGATTCGGTGCCATGTCCACCCGAGACAAAACCGGACAAGCCGTCTGCTGGAGCGGATGACGCCTACACTTACGACCGGGCAACCGAGGCGGTCGAAACCATCGAACGCGGCATTCGCAAGATCGCGGCCACCCTTCAGGATGAGGTGACCACGCAGTGGAAGGACGCCAAAGAAGTCTTGACGCAGATGACGGAGTCCGGCCAGCGTGCGTCCGAAGGCCGGAGTGAAATCGAATCCCTGTTGGCGGAAATCAAGCAACTTCGCGACGACGCCAAGTCGGCCGTCGAGGAGCTTGGCCAAGCACGGGAGCAGGCTCGCGTGTCCCGCGAAGACGCTCGTCGAGCCAAGGAGCGGGCCGAGGCGAGTGCGTCGGCCGCAGAGTTGGCCGCCGACCAAGCCTCACGCGACGCCCAGCACGCCGCGCAGCCATCCGGCGCGGCGTAAGCCGGTGCCGCCCGTCGATATGACGTAGACAACCCATCGCCTGCGTGCGATAATTCCGGCTGGCTTGGCGGGCGCTAGGCCAGCTTCCGGAAAGGAAATCGCGCGACCATGAGCATACTCGTTAACGCTGATACGAAGGTGATCTGCCAAGGCATCACGGGCAAAGCCGGTTCGTTTCACACGGCCGGTTGTCTGGAGTACGGTACCAAGATGGTCGGCGGCGTGTCCCCGGGCAAGGGCGGTACGAAATCCGAGCACGGTCTGCCGGTCTTTAATTCCTGCCATGACGCTGTGGCCGCTACCGGCGCGGATGTCTCGATGGTCTTTGTGCCCGCGCCGTTCGCTGCGGACGCGGCGATGGAGGCGGCCGACGCTGGCTGTTCGCTCGTCGTGCTCATCACCGAGGGCGTCCCCACGGCCGATATGGTCAAAGCCCGACACTACCTTGATGAAAAGGGTGTGTTGCTTCTGGGCGGGAACTGTCCGGGTGTCATCACACCGGGCGAATGCAAAATCGGCATCATGCCGGGTTACATCCACAAACCTATCGAAACGGGTGCCAAGAGCGTAGGCATCATCTCACGAAGCGGCACGCTGACCTATGAGGCCGTGTGGCAGTGTACCACACGCGGCATTTCCCAAACCACCTGTATTGGCATCGGCGGTGATCCGGTGAAGGGGCTCAACTTCATCGAGCTGCTGGGGATGTTCGAGGCCGACGCCGCGACCGATGCGATTATCATGATCGGCGAGATCGGCGGCACCGACGAAGAGGAAGCGGCCAAGTACATCGAGCGTAGCATCGGCAAGCCGGTCGTGACGTTTATCGCCGGTCAGACCGCGCCCCCAGGTAAACGCATGGGCCATGCCGGGGCGATCATCAGCGGCGGCGAGGGCACGGCCTCTTCCAAGATGGCGGCGTTGACCAGTGCCGGCGTTACGGTTGTTGATTCCCCCGCGCAGATCGGCCATGCCATCGGTGAACTGCTCAACGTGCCGGCCGCACAGCCAGCGTGAGTGGTTGGCCACATGAATTACTGGCTATTGAAAACTGAACCCGGCGACTACAGCTACGGTGATCTCACGCGTGACAAACGTACCGTCTGGGACGGCGTGCGTAACAACCAGGCGTTGCAGTTTCTCCGTCAGATCAAGCGCGGTGATGCCGCGTTTATCTACCACACGGGTAAGGACAAACACATCGCGGGCGTGGCCGAGGTTGTCCGAGGCACCTACGCCGACCCGGAGCAAGACGACGAGAAGATTGTCGTCGTGGATGTGAAGGCGATCCGAGCGGCCAAGACCCCCGTCACGCTGGCCAGCGTCAAGAGCGATGAGGCCTTCGCGGATTTCCATCTCGTGCGCGTGTCGCGTCTCTCGGTGATGCCGGTGCCGCCCGCCCTCTGGAAGAAACTCTGCAAGATGGGCGGCATCGTCTAGCTGCGGGTTGCTCATCTTATTTCAATCCGATCGTTGTGGTGCGGCTCAGGGGCGTTTGTACACCGTTTTTAGGTGGGTTCAAGACAGAATTGGCAGACGGGTGGCATGGACAAACGCCGCAGGATCGGGCTTGCGACGATCCGATGGATGCGGCTTGCGGCGTTTGCCCGTGATGACCCAACATGGGGACCCATCGCGATGGCTTGTTGTACGCTCATCGTAGGCACCATCATCGTGCCAAGGCGAGTTACTGCCTGATTTCACGTTTGGTGGAAGATTACCCCGCACTGCGGCGGGCAGTGACCGGCCTACCGGTGGATGCCGGATACTGCGGCACAATATAAGACCCAACGCGAGGCTAGTGCCATAATCTGTCACACGTTGCGGTGCCGCTTCGTGAGCCAGAGCCAGCCGCAGGTTCGGATGATCCAATAGGCCGCGAGCGCTACGCCACGAAACGTCCCGCTGATCTTGCTCTTGCCGTGGCGACGAACGCCGTGCGCGACGGGTACCTCTACAATGCGAAGCCCAAGTTCGACCGCGCGAATCTGCATCTCGATCGTCCAGCCGTACGCGCGATCGGTCATGCCCATGGCGTCCAACGCGCTGCGCCGGATCGCTCGGAACGGTCCGAGATCGGTAAAACGATAGCCCCACCCGAGTTGAATCATCATCGGCATCAGCCAGTTCGCGAACCGCTGCGGGAAGGTCGTCGAATGCGGCTCGCGAAGATCCCTGCGCCGCGCACCGATCGCGAAGTCACACACACCGCCGGCTATCGGCCTGACAAGCTCCCCCAGCATTGACACGTCGTCACTAAGATCGGCATCGATAAACGCGACGATCTCTACGCCTTTCGTCAGACGTTCCACCCCCGCGTAACAGGCGGCTCCGTACCCGCGTGAGCCCTCAAAAACCCATGTTGCACCGTAGCGCTCCACGACCTCCTGTGTGTCGTCTGTGGAGCCGTTGTCGCAGATCAGTATTTGAGCGAGCCCAAGCCGTACCAACTGCGGCAGCA
>JAJRSR010000176.1 GCA_024278695.1 Planctomycetota bacterium
GGCGCGTGATAACATGCCATCCGTGGCTCTCCGGTTTGCACATCCGATGTCGTTTACAACATCAGTGTGCCCGAAGAGCCACCTTCCTGTGCAGGCCAATCTCATCACAATCCCACAACCGGTTTCACAGAAAGTGCAGTTAGCCTAAAACAGCCCGAAATTGGTCGCCTCGTCGAACTGCTAAAGGTGCTTGACGCGATCCCCACCGAAGGCGAGACAACCGTTCGTGTCGATGACAGCCTTGTTCAGGACTTGTTCGCGGACCCCAGCGCGCTGACGAACGTCTACAACAGAGACCCGGCTCGGTTTCACCAACTTATTCACGATGATGTCGCCGCACAGGATGTGGTCGCCCAAGCTTCACGGCGTGATGCCGTCAACAAAGTCCGTCGAATGCTCGACGACGACGCCTATTTTGATTCACTCATTGAAACTGAAGGCAATCGCTCGAAGGAACGGGTGTGGCAATTGCTATTCGAGCGGAATCCATGGATGCTCGGAGTATCTTTTCCAAACCAACTCCTCACAGCTTGGAGTAGCGAGAAGCTTGAACAGGTTGTTGACGGCTTCGACGTCTCCGGTCCGGGCAAACGCACCGACGCTTTGATGCGTACGGTAGGTCGCGTAAGGTCGATGGTGTTTCTTGAACTCAAGACCCATCGCACCGGCCTGCTCGGCGCGGAGTATCGATCCGGTTGTTGGCCAGCTTCCTCGGAACTCTCTGGTGGCATCGCACAGATTCAGGGAACCGTTCACAGGGCGGTTACGTCCATCGGAGAACGGTTGCAAACCACTGATGAATATGGTTGCGACATTCCCGGTGACTTCACCTATCTAATTCGTCCGCCTTCACTTTTGGTAATCGGAACTCTGGCACAACTGCAATCACCAACTGGCGGCGATCATCAAGACAAAATACGTTCTTTCGAACTATTCCGCCGTTCGGTTATCGACACAGAAATCATCACCTTTGACGAACTCTACGCAAAGGCTAAGTTTATTGTTGACTGTGGCTTGTGATCGCAACCAACGGCACATAACAAATCGGTGCACACGGAGTCGCGGGTCGCGCGGCTTTTTGAAATCAACGCTGTTCGCCGCGACCCGGTGACCTCAAACGTTATGTTGCTAAGCCCACGCCCATCTTGAACCAACCAGCACGGAGACTGGAGAAATGGAACGATACACGGAACAATTGGCCCGTACTCGTCGGTACTACGAGCGTTTTAAGAAACTCAACGATGGCAAGGCAAAAGAACCGTCGTCCGAGGCAAACATGGACGACATTTACGCGTTCTTTCAGAATTGCTATCACCTGAAAGACTGGCTCAAGAACGATGATGCGTACACGTTCCATTCCTGTCAAGAGATCGAAGAGCACGTCAAACAGTCGGATGAACTGCTCATTTGCGCTGATATCTGCAATGGCTCCAAGCACCTCTCATTCGACCGGAAGCACCCGCCACGCTCCGGGGCTGAGCCAAAGTTCGGGAGAAAGATTGAGTCGGAGGGCACAGTAAGTACCGACGGGAAGGTAGTCGACAGATCGTTCGCGATGTTCGTCGAGGTTGAGCACGCCGATGGCAGATTAGATGCATTTCAACTGGCAACGGCAGCCCTCAAATCATGGGGATCGCTTCTAGAACAAGCGGCAGTAGCACCGCAACAGCCAGACACAATATAACCAATCGCTGGACCAGAGTCGCCGATCTGGTCGGGATCAAGTGGTAAGCTGATTAGCGGCGACCTGGTCAGCTTGGTCGTTACGCCACGACAGCCGTGTAGGGTGGGCTTTGCCCACCACCAGTGAGTGCGGCGCCCGTATTCCGCGGGGTGGGCAGAGCCCACCCGACAACGTGTCGAGCGGCGGACGAGGATGCGGTCGGTGGTCTCTCTGCGCATCACTTGGGCGACGGTGTTGTTGATCTCATCGAGAGTGATTTCGGACGCGAGGTCCGGGACATCGCCACGTTTCCATTCTTCGGCCAGACGGTTCCAGATTGGGACGGCGGCGGTCTCTCTGTGACGGGGGGCCATGTCGCGGAAGGAACCGTCTCGGTCGGTTGTCTCTCAGCCGCATGCGGGGCACAATGGGGCGATGCGAGTTCGGGGACCGTTGCCGCCGTCTCGCCAGCGAATCAAACCGATCACCCCAAAGGCTCGCATGAGACATCACCTCCGAACGGTCGCGTGCGTGTTGGCCGTCGTCGCCCTTTCGGTCGTTTGCGTCACCCGAGTTGCCCGCGCCGGTGAGCAGGACGGACGGCTCGACTTCTATTTTATCGATGTCGAAGGCGGCGCGGCGACGCTCATCGTCACGCCGGCGGGGGAATCGATCCTCATCGACTCCGGCTACCCGGACTACAACGGACGCGATCGCGACCGGATTCTGGACGTCGTCAGAAACGTCGCCCAACTCAAGGGAATCGGCCACGCGGTCGTCTCGCATTGGCATTTGGACCACTATGGCAATCACGCAGCGTTGGCGGCGGAGATTCCGATCGGCACGTTCTGGGACCGCGGCATCCCGGATGCCCTTGAAGAGGACAAGTACTTCGAGACGCGAATCGCCGACTACCGGGCGGCGAGTCAGAACGGCTCCCAGACGCTCCACGCAGGCGACACGTTTGCCCTCGACGCGAAGGACACGCCGCTCAGCATTCAGATTGTGACCGCCAGCCGCGAGGTGATCCCCAACACGGGACCGCCCAACCCGCATGCGGAGAAGCACGAACCGCAACCGGAGGACAAGTCCGACAACGCCGCCAGCGTGAGCCTGCTGGTCAGGTTTGGCGATTTCAAATTCCTCTGCTGCGGCGACCTGACTTGGAACGTCGAAGCCGAGTTGGTCACGCCGAACAACCCCCTGGGCACGGTCGATTTGTTTATGGTCACGCATCAC
>JAJRSR010000177.1 GCA_024278695.1 Planctomycetota bacterium
AAAACGCGACTGGTCGGTCTCGCTGGGCATACATGGAGGCCTTCGATCGTACCTGGCTTGTAAAACGGCGTTGAAACTCGTGCGAACCGCTAGCGTTGTGTAGTCGATACTCCTACTGTGACTCTAGACGTTTGTAAGGCGTGGCCCACGCGTCGCGCGGGGAATCTATCGAAGCAGGAGTATCCAGAATGACTGAGGAGAAGCCGGAATCTCGAACGGATGACGAACGGCGTCAGGCCCGCTCGGCCGCGATCGAGCGTTTTATCGATGAGTTTGCGCCGGGAGAGAACGCCGATCTTCTCGGGCAGATGATGGTGACGCTGACACGACTGGCAGCCGACGGCTGTGAGCGGGGGGACCTGAAGATTCTCAATTACGCCCTGCGCGAGCTTCGCTACGGGTTCAAGGTGTTCCAGCCTTACGGAGCTATCCCGAAGGTGAGCATTTTCGGTTCCGCACGAACGGCCGAGGATCACCCGCAGTATCTGGAAGCCAAGAAGTTCGGCGCGTTGATTCAGCGTGAGGGGTGGATGGTTATTACCGGTGCGGGTGACGGCATCATGCGGGCTGGGCACCATGGCGCATCACGAAAGTCTAGTTTCGGGGTCGCGATCAGCTTGCCTTTCGAGCAATCCACCAACGATATCATCGCCGACGATCCCAAGCTGGTGACGTTCAAGTATTTCTTCACGCGTAAACTCATTTTCGTGAAAGAGGCCAGGGCGATTGTGTTGTTTCCCGGCGGTTTTGGGACGCAGGACGAGGGGTTTGAATCACTCACCCTGGTGCAGACAGTCAAATCGTCCCCGGTGCCGATTGTTCTTTGTGATGAACCGGGCGGCACCTATTGGCAGCATTGGCGTACCTATGTGAAGGCAGAGCTGCTTGGGGAGAAGATGATCGACGAGACGGACATGAACCTGTTCATGATTACCGACAAGGCCGAAGAAGCCGTGGCCGAGATCGTGAAGTTCTATAGCCGGTACCATTCGTCGCGGTTTGTTGGGGATCGTAATGTGTTTCGGCTTAACAGCCCGCTCACCGAGGCTACGCTCGCGCACATCAACGAATCGTACTCGGATCTTCTTTCCGAAGGCGTTTTTGAGCAAACGAATCAACCACTCGATGGTGAGGAAGGCTCGTATCCTGAGAAAACGCGCCTCGTATTTACCTACAACCGTCGGGGTGCCGGTCGTCTGCGTATGCTTATCAATGAAATCAATGAGGCTCCATAGCCGGATGGCCGGGTCGCATGACCATGCCGTTGGAGGAAACGGATTATGACTGAACAACCGGGGGTACCGTCGAACCCGCCCGCACCGTCAGGTCAGGATGATCTGGCCGCCGTGGCGCGGTTGGTTGAGGCGTACGATACGATTCGTACGGAGTTGTCGCGCGTGATCGTCGGGCAGGATCAGGTTATCGAAGAGGTGTTGATCGCGATGTTCGCAAGCGGGCATGTGATCCTCGAAGGTGTGCCGGGGCTTGCCAAGACGTTGATGGTTTCGGCGTTGGCGCGGCAGTTGTCGCTAAGT
Source organism: Planctomycetota bacterium (assembly GCA_024278695.1). Taxonomy (GTDB): domain Bacteria; phylum Planctomycetota; class Phycisphaerae; order UBA1845; family UBA1845; genus JAJRSP01. The sequence continues at coordinate 1,536 of JAJRSR010000177.1, forward strand.
TTTTCGCGGGTGCAATTTACGCCGGATCTGATGCCGGCTGATATCACCGGTACGGAAGTGATCGAGGAGGATCGCGGTACGGGGGCTCGGTCGCTGCGGTTCGTGAAGGGGCCGATCTTTGCGAACGTGGTGCTAGCCGACGAGATCAACCGGACGCCACCGAAGACCCAGGCCGCGCTGTTGGAGGCGATGCAGGAACACCAAGTGACGGCGGCCGGCTTCCCGCACAAGCTGCCGCAGCCGTTCTTTGTGCTGGCGACGCAAAACCCGATCGAGCAAGAGGGCACCTATCCGCTGCCGGAGGCTCAGTTGGACCGGTTCATGTTCAAGGTGTTGGTGGATTACCCTTCAGAGGATGAGGAGTTTCAGATTATCAAGCAAACAACCGCGCCGCAGGATCTGAAACTCAACCGGACGCTTAACGCCCGCGAGGTGCTTGCGCTGCAGGATACGGTGCGACGCGTGCCGTGCGCGGATCATGTGATGCGTTATGCGATGCGTCTGACGCGGGGCACGCGCGTGGACACCGGGGATGTCGTCAAGGTCGTCGCGGACTACGTGGCCTGGGGCGCGGGGCCGCGTGCGTCGCAGAACCTGGTGCTAGCCGGCAAGGCCAGGGCGATCTTGCAGGGGCGGTACCATGTGAGCATGGACGACATCAGTGCGGTCGCCAAGCCGGTATTGCGGCATCGTATTTTGACGAACTTCAACGCAGAGGCGGACGGTGTTCGAAGCGACGACATCGTTGACAAGCTTATCGAGGCGTTGGCACCAGCGGGCGGTGGGGCGATGGATGAGTCGATGGCGGCGCGCGTGTTCGCCACGGAGCCTGCACCGGAATAGCGCTCTTGCGGCGAGCCGGTTGCGCGATGCCCGACTGACGGAGACGGCAGAAGGCTATGGATGGCGACACTGCGGACTACCGCAAATACCTGGACCCGAAAATGCTCGTGCAGTTGAGCGGTCTTGAGCTGCGCGCACGAATGATCGTGGAGGGTTTTTTCAGTGGTCGCCACCGCAGCCCCTACCGGGGGCTGTCGATTGAGTTTGCAGATCATCGGGCTTACGCCCAGGGCGATGAGATCAGGCACATCGACTGGAAGGTGTACGGCAAGACCGACAAGTACTACATCAAAGAGTACGAGCAGGAAACCAACCTGAATCTGATGTTTGTAGTCGATGGCAGCGCATCGATGCGCTACCGTTCCTCGGATGATCTTTTGTCGAAGTTTGACTATGCGGCATCGCTGTCGGCGGCGCTGGCCTACCTCACCCTTCAGCAGCAGGATGCCGTGGGACTCGCACTGTTTGACGAGCATATCACCAAGTTCATACGCCCGTCGAACCACGGTCATCACTGGCGGACCCTCATCGATGAACTTGCGGCCGCTTCGGCGAAGCCGAAGACATCAATCGGCAGCGTGCTGCATGAGCTGACCGAGCGACTCTCCGGGCGTACGCTGGTCGTGGTCGTGAGTGATCTTTTTGATGACCCCGGCGAGGTGCTTCGCGGGCTCAAACACCTCCGGTATCGGCGGCATGAGGTCATCGTGTGGAACCTGTGGGATCCGGCGGAGCTGTCATTCCCGTTCAAAGGACCGACCCTGTTCGAGGGGCTTGAAGATGCCGGCAGCGTGGTCGTCGAACCGCGATCGCTCGGTGATCGGTACCGCCAGGAGGTGCAAGCCTTTCGGGCGAAACTGCGAACGGGTTGCGCGAAGATTCAAGTGGACTACACCCCGTTCGTGACGACCTCGCCGCTTGATGTCGCGCTGAGCGGCTACCTTGCGACCCGTAGCGCGCGGTTGCGCCAGCGTTCGTCGCGCGTTTTGGGGACGGGGTAGCGTCATGGTTGGTGCGTTGTCGCAGTCGTATCCTTTTGTGCATCCGGCCATTGCGGCTGGCGCGCTTGCGTGCGGTTTGATCCCGGTGGTCATTCATCTGATTAACCGGCGGCGGGATCGACGCGTGCCGTGGGCGGCGATGGCGTTTCTTCTCGCGGCCAGCCGACGGTCGGCGAAGCGCATGTGGATCGAACAGTGGTTGCTTCTTGCCCTGCGCGTTTTGTTGATTGTGCTTTTGGGCTGGGCGATCGCGCGTCCCTATCTGCCGTTGTCAGCGTTTCTTCCGAACGCATCCAGCCGCATTCACCGTGTGATTGTGCTGGACAACTCCGGTTCCATGAACGCGGACGATGGCGAGGGTGGCACGCGCTTTGACCGGGCGAAAGTGTTTGCGAAACGGCTGCTCGCTACGTTTGACGCGCAGGATGCCATCAGTCTGGTGACGTTGGCCGAGCCTGCGGAGGCGGTGATCGATCACGCCGCGTACGACCATCGGTTTGCGCGAGAGCAGATTGCCGCGACCCAATCGACGCATCGAACGACGGATGTGGCTGGCGGTGTAGCGATCGTCGAGTCAATTCTGCGTGAATCACGCATGCCGCCGGGAGCGTATGCGGTTTATGTGGTTTCGGATTTCGCCCGGAATGATTGGCAGGGCGGCGCGGGTGAGCCCGTGATGCCAGCGGTGGCGGCTATCAAAAGACTCTCGCGAACAGACGGAGATGCGCCGGTCGAGGTGCGTTTGTGGCAGGCGATGCCATCCGCAACGGGAAACATCGTGGTGAGCCGGCTTGCGACGGAGTCGGCGTTGGTGGGCACGACCATGCCGGTGCGCGTGACGGCGGACGTTAGTAATTTCGGTGAGACGACACTGCGCGGGGCTACGTTGCAGCTTCGGCGTGATGCGGAGATCGTTCGTCGCGAACCGCTCCCGGCGCTATCGCCCGGACAGCGTTTCACGGCGATCGCGACGACGATGTTTTCCGGTCCGGGTTCCCATACACTTGAAGCGCGCGTGATCCTTCCGGATACGGACGCCCTCGCCGCGGACAACGCACGCTATTTGGCGTTGGACGTGCGTGACGCGGCCTCGGTGCTTCTTGTGGATGGTCGTTCGGGTTCGTCGCTGATCGCGGGACAGGTCGGGTATCTAGCCACGGCTTTGTCGCCGGCGCGAGTCGTGCGCGGCATGGGGATGGATGATTCCGCGGTCGCGTCGAGGGCACCGTTTTCAACGCGCGTGATTTCACCCGGAGCCTTGGCGAACGAAGACCTCTCCAGTTATGACGCGATCGCGCTGTGCAACATTGGTCGTCTTTCGGAGGAACGCTGGGGTGAGCTACAGGCTTTTGTTTCAGGCGGTGGTGGTCTCTTTGTTTCGAGCGGTGATCTGCTCGATGCAGACAATTACAACCGCTACGGCTTTGCAGATGGTACGGGCGTGTTGCCCGGTAAGTTTGATCGTGCCGCAGTGGCGAATGCCACGGATGATGCTTCTTTCGTGTCACTCACGGAGCCGTCGCAGAAAATCGTCGCAGAGTTTTCGGACCACGGGGGGAGCGGACTTTTCTTGTGCCGGGTTGATCGGTATCTCCCGTTCGTGCCAAGCAACGGGAAGGCCGCCGTCGCGCTGACGTTGGGGTCGGATGTGCCGTTGCTTGTGACGTCATCGTTTGGTGCGGGTCGGGTTGTTGTGTTGACCACGACGGCCAACATGGCATGGACCAACCTTCCTGCGAAGGGGGACTTCGTGTCGCTGATGTTTGGGGTGTTCTCCCATCTCGTGCGCGACCGGCAGCAAGGCCGAAACGTGTTGGTGGGTGCGGATCTTGAAGAGCCGCTATCAGCCGTGCAGAGTTCGATGACGCTGCGGCTGACCATGCCGACCGGTGAAACCGCGCCAGTGGGCGTGCGATCAAACGGCTCGGGCTTATCGACGACGTTTGGGCCGATGGATGAGCCCGGGTTCTATACGCTTTCTGTGGGACGTGACCGCATGGTGACGGGCGTCAACTTGCCGGCGTCCGAGTCTCGCACGGCTATGATTGCGCCGGAAGACTTGGCGCGGCTCACAGGTTGTGCCGTGCATTCGCAGTCTTTGGCGGCGTTTGATGCGGGTATGATGAGTACGGCCCGCGTTACGGAGTTATCGACACTGGCGCTGTACGTCGTGCTGGCGCTGCTGATGATTGAGCCGTGGATTGCGATGTGGTTCGCAGGTGTTCGCGATGCGGGAGTGCCCCGTCAGGCGAAACCGGAATCGAGACACGCGGCTCGGGTGCGTTAACTATGGTCATGCAAGGATGATTCGGTGATTTCGATTATCGAGTGGCTACTCGACCTCGATCATATCCGACTGGCGAAGGACGCGCCGCTTCTGCTGAAATGGCACGCAGAGGCGCACGCCTGGGTGTTGTCGTGCGCGGCGATTTTGTTTATTAGCCTGATCGTGTTGGTCTACCGGCGTGAGCGTATGTCGTCGTCGCGCCGTGCCGTGTTGGCTGCGGTTCGGATTCTTGTGGTTGCGTTGGTGGTGGCCGTGCTTTGTGAACCGGCGATCGTGTTGCAACGCAACCGGGTCGAGCCATCTCATGTGGCGTTGTTGCTGGATACGTCGCTCAGTATGTCGCAGACGGATGCGTACCGCGACCCGGACTTCGCCGCGAGGCTTGTGGCTGGTGCTGGTGCGAATGGCGCTATCCAGCTAGGAGAAACGTCTCGTCTTGCCCTGGTGAGCGAGGCGCTGCGGCGCGAAGCCGCCGCGCCGCTCGAGCAGTTGCTGTCGCGTAATGCGGTCCAGTTGGTCACGTTTTCCGACATTGCCGAAGTACATCAACTCGTACATCGTGGTGGGGCGGTCGGCTCGCTCGTGGAAGCTTTGGAGAATATGGACGCTGCCGGTCCGGGTACCGACGTGGCCGGTGCGATTGAATCGGTGATCGACAAAGCTCGAGGGCGGCGGCTCGCCGGGATCATCCTGGCTTCGGACGGGCGATCTACCCAATCGAGTGACTGGCAGTATGCGATTGATCTTGCGAACGGTCGGCGCATTCCGATATATGCGTTGCGCATCGGCTCGCCGTTTGCACGGCGTAACATACTGGTGGGTTCGGTTCGTGCGCAGGATGCGGTCTTTGTCAACGATGTTTTGGCGGTCGAGGCGGAGTTGCGTGCAGAGGGTGTGGCGGAAGCCGTGGATGTTATTGTGCGTCTGGAGGATGAGGCCACGGGCGAAGTGCTGGCGGAGGAAGTGGTGGCCTTCGCGGCTGAGGGCGATGGGACGACGCAGACAGTGGAACTGATGACAAAGCCGCGGTCGCGGGGTTTGAAACGCTACCGGGTTGTGGCAACGCCGTTGGAAGATGAAACGATTGTCGAGGACAACACCGGGCGGGTGGATGTGGTTGTACTGGATAATCAGCTTCGTATTCTCTATGTGGACGCGTACCCGCGTTATGAGTACCGGTATCTGAAGAATGCACTGCTCCGCGAGAGCACGGCCGAGCTTAGTGTGCTGCTGCTTGGTGCGGATGAGCGGTTTGTGCAGGAAGGCACGGAGCCGATCCGCCGTTTTCCGGAAACGCCGGAGGAGTTGAATCGTTACGATGTCGTGCTCTTTGGGGATGTCGATCCGCGGTCGGGTTGGTTGACGGATGCGCAGATGATTATGCTCTTGGACTTCGTCGGCAACCGTGGTGGTGGGTTTGGTTTGATCGCCGGTGATCGCGCTTCTCCGAATCAGTTTCTTGGGACACCGTTGGAAAAACTTGTCGCAGTGCGTATTGATCCGGAGTTTTCAGGGCGGTATGAGCAATCATCGTTACGAGGTTTTCAGCCAGCGCTGACGCCTGAGGGGCGGCGTAGCCGACTGTTTCGCTTTGCAGCCGATCGGGAAGATAGTGCGGAGCTCTTCGCCGGGCTGCCCGACCTGTATTGGATGGCGCGCACACTCGGACCCAAGCCTGGTACGTCGGTGCTGGTGGAGCATCCGTCGATGCGCGCCGGGGAGGGGCGGATGCCGTTGGTTGTGACGGGGCGTTACGGCGCGGGCAAGATCTTTTTCCAGGCGACCGACGACACCTGGCGGTGGCGGCGGCACACCGGTGAATGGATCCACGATAGTTATTGGGTGCAGGTGGCGCGCTGGCTCATGCCCGGCGCACGTGTCGCGCAGGATCGCCAGTTTGTGATACGCACGGACAAGCGTGTCTACCGCTACGGTGACGCGGTTCGGGTGCAGGTGGCGGTGTCCGACACGAGACTGCTGGCACCGTTGGGTGAATCGATCGAACTCACGATGCAACCCGCGTCGGGAGGTAGTGCGCCGCAGTCGCGTGCGCCGCTTGGTGACGTCCGAAGGCTTAGGGCGCACCGCATTGGGCATGAGGCGAACGTTTTCGAGGTGGCGTATGTGCCGCCGCGCCCCGGTGACTATGTCGTTGCTGCGCCGAGTTTGGTGACCCAGGGGCAAGGTCGGACCGTAGCAGCGGGCGTGCGCGTGGAGCCGCCGAACCTGGAGTCACGCCGGCCGCAAGCCGATCATGAATCGCTTGAGCGCCTGGCGCAAGCCACGGGTGGACGAATGATCGAGTTGGACGAGCTGGTGGCGGGGTTTGACGAATTGAAGGACCGAAGCGTGCTCATTCCTGACGACCTCGTTGAGCCGCTGTGGGATTCGAAGCTGGTCTTGGTCTTGTTCGCGATCCTATTATCTACAGAGTGGGTGCTCAGAAAAATGTGGGGGGCTCTGTAGCGCGCCTGGTGCGCCGAGTGACTGTCATGACTGCATCATCCTCAGAACTACTGGCCAAGCTCTCGAAGCTGCGACGCGTCGTACGCCGCCGGCTGATGGTGTACGGTGCGTGCGCGGTGACGGCGGGGGGGATTGTGGCTTTTCTCACGGCGGTCACACTGGATTGGATGCTCTGGTTTCCTGCGCCGTTGCGGGTGTTGGGTGCCGTTGGGTTTGTCGCGGGGTTTGTCGCTGCGGTGTTCCACTGGATCGTGAGGCCGTGGCAAGCGCCACTGGGGCTGGACGAGTTGGCCCGGCAGCTTGAGCGGCACTTTGGCTCCTTGGAAGATCGCCTGTCGAGCGCCGTGGATTTCATGAACGATCCCGACGTCGGTTCGTCCGTGCTCGTGGATCGTGTGATTGATGACACGGAGCGGTTGTCGCGGCACTATGCTTTCGAGTCGGCGTTATCAAAAAGACCTCTTTACAAACAGATTGCGCGCTTCGCTTTCGCCACGGTTGTTCTCGGCGTGGTGGTCGTGGCCGGACAAGATTGGGCGCGGCTTGGGTTGTATCGGTATATCTATCCGACAGGGCAGATCGAGTGGCCACGCACCGTTGAGATCACGCCGCTCACGCTGGATACGGCCGTCGCAATGGGTGAGTCGGTGACGGTTCGGATGGAAATCGCACGCGGATTGACGGACGCATTGCGTGGTGAGGTTCATTTGCGTGAGCCGGACGGGCGCGAGTGGACACTGGCGATGCAGCGTGACGCGGATCATTCATTCTATGCCACGATCGACGCGGTAACCCAAGACCTTTCATTTTGGTATGTGGCCGGCGATGACTCCACCGCACGAAGTCCGTTTCGGGTCCGCGTGGTCAAGCGACCGGCGGTCGTGGAACTGCTGGCCACGGTAGAACCACCGCCCTACGCCAGCGAGCGGTCGCCGCGTGTGCTCGATCTCAGCGAAGGGGCGATCGAAGCGCCGGTCGGCGGGTTTGTGCGGATCGACATCGCGGTCAGTAAGCCATTGGCCCGTAAAGCGGGCGAGGGGGAGGATTCTGACAGTGTGGATGGTAGCTTGATGATGGTATCGGGAGGCGTGCTGCCACTAGAGGCTGACCCAGGCGATCCGAGCAAGCTATCTTGTCGATTCCGCGTATCGGATGATATGGCGTTTCGGATCGCGCTTCGTGATGAAGACGGGTTCGAGAATCGCGGTTCGTCAATCTACACGATCCGTGCCGTACCGGACGCCGCGCCGACGGTCACGTGGCTCGCGCCGCAATCTCTTGTGGAAGCGCCGCCGACCGGTTCCGTGAAGCTCACCGTTCGAGTACATGATGATTTTGGCGTGGATAGTCTGGAACTGGAGGCCCGCCGGTCTGACGGGACGGCTTGGCCTGCCGTGTCGCTTACGGAAAATCTGGAACGCATCGTCTCTCAGAGCGGGGTCGTGGGCGTGGCGGAATATGTGTGGTCGATTGAGCTGCTTAAGGTGGCGGCTGGTGATGTGATTGTCTACACCGGGGTCGCGCGAGATAATTATACGAAGGCAGATGGTGGCGGGCAGGTAGGCCGGTCTTCGCAGCAGCGCATTCGGATCATTAGCCAGGTTGAGTTTGAGGTTCGGTTGCGAACCGATCTTTCGCAGATCGAAGCGCGCATTCGGCAGGTCGTGGTTGAGCAGTCGCAGGTTCTTGATACCACGGTGTTGCTCACGGCACCCAGCGCGGAGGATTCGGATCGACGTGCGGCGCGTCTGAACGAGGCATCGGTCGATCAGGCGAATCTCGTGCGTCGTGTGCGTGAGTTGTCACGGCGCGTGTCGGAAATTGTTGATCAGATCGACCGAAACCTTGCAGATCAGGAAGAGATGCGCATGCGCGTGGATCGCCTTGGCTTGGCGCTGGAGGAAACGGCGTCTCGCGCCATGACCGAAGCGGCGAGTGCGATGACCACGGCCACTGAAAATCGTGAACCCAAGCAACAGCAACCAGCGTTACAACGGGCGATGGTGGCACAACAGCGGGGCATCGATCAGTTGCGGGGGTTGTTACGCACGATGTCTGATTGGGGACAGTTTCAGGGGCTCATGGCGAAGACGCGTGGGTTGCTTGAGCGTCAAGACGGTTTGCGCAGCCAGACCTCAGAGCTTGGACGACGTACCCTTGGCAAGACGACCGAATCCTTGACGCCGGACGAAAAAATCGCCGTCAAGCGGATGGAGCGTATGCAGCGCCAGCTAGCGGAAGACACCGAGCAGGTGCTCGCGCGGATGAAACGCTGGCAGGAACGCGAGGCCGAAAAGGATGCGGCCGGTGCCGATGCGGTTATGCAAGCATTGCGGGCTGCGCGGGCGTTGGATTTATCCCGACGTCTCGATACCGCCGCAGAGGCGATCCAGGCTAACCGTATGGCGGCCGCCACGATCGAGCAGAAGGGTGCAAGCCAGGCGATGCGTAAGGTGCTTCGGGCGTTGCAGGGGCGTGAGGAGCGTCAGTTGGCCGAGTTGCGGAAGCGGTTGAATGAGTTGGCTGACATTCTTGCGAGGATCATTGAGGAGGAGCAGGCGCTACGTGCCGCTTCGCATGAAGCGGGCTTGTTGGACCCTGATGCGGCTGCGACGGCGCGACTGGAGGATGAACAACGGCGCGTGCGGCGTAATACCCAGGCGCTCGCGGGTGATGTCGGTGCCATGCCGGACGAGGCGGACATGGCCGGTCTCATCCGCACGGCATCCGGATTTATGATGGATGCGGAGATGTCGCTTCAAGAGGGTGATCCGGCTTCGAGCACCGAATCGCAAGACAGCGCGTTGACCGTGCTGTTTGAGGCTCAGGAGGTTCTTAACGACCGGGCCGACAGCGTCGATGAAGAGATGATGCGTCGGTCGTTGGCTCAGATTCGCGAGCAGCTAGAGGAGATTCGAGCGTCTCAGGCAAAGATCAACGAGGGCATCGTAAAGGTCTTCGAAGCTGTGATGCAAAACGGCCGGCTCGGGCGTGCGCAAACACGTGAGGCATCACGCCTGGCCCGAAGCCAAGCTGGCGTTCGTGAGGCGGTTCACGAGGTATTGCCGGAACTGGAAGCGGTCGTTGTGTTTCGGTTCGCGATGGATCGTGTGGCGGCTCAAATGGACGCGGTTCGCAAGAGTCTGATGCAGCGACAGCTTGATGATCTGTTGGTGGAACGATCCGAAAGCATTATCCGTGACCTGGACCGGTTGATTCGGGCAGCGATTGAGACGGCCGAACTTCCGATCGAAGAGGAGTTTGTCAGCGGCAGTGGCGGCGGGGAAGGTGGTGCGAGTGGTCCGTCTGGAAGCCAGCAGAAGGCGGTGCCGACGATCACCGAGCTACTGGTGCTCAAGGCGATGCAGGGTGAGATTAACGAGCGTACGGTTGCGTTGCACGAAGCGATGGACGTTGAACAGCCGGCCGAGCGGCAGCTTCGTGATCTCAAACGTATCGGCGACGACCAAAGTGAAGTACTGCGGCTGTCCGAACTGGTGACAGAACGCGCACAACGGCAATAGCGAGGCCCCAATGCACGGGAAACATAGATTTATTGGCGACTGGTGGCGATGGGGTGCGGTGACGTTCGCCGTGGTTGCGGCGGTCCCGACGGTCATGGTCGGTGCGCCAAAGGATGTGGTCTCGGCCAAGAAAGAGCGGCCGAAAAGCAAGCTCGGGGAGCGGTTGATTCGCGAAATCGCACAAGGCGGCGACGATGATGTGATGGCTACGGTCATGCGTCTGATGGAGGATTCCGGTCGTCGGTTGGATATTGACTTCGACGCAGGTGCGGAGACGCAGGCGGTTCAGCAGGAGATCGTGGCGCGTCTTGACGAGGCGATCCTATCGGCCGCGAAGCAGCGACGCCGCGGGCGGCGCCGCAAACAACAGAGCGGGGACCGACGAAGCAAGATGGCTAGAAAACAAGACTCGGCCAAGGCAGATGAAAAGGGGGAGCAGGGGCAGTCGAACGCCGAGTCGGAGCAGGCGGGCCAGCGCGGCAGCGCATCGCAAGTGGATGCGGCTCAAGGTGCGCTTCGTGAGACGCGTCGCGGCTGGGGGCATCTGCCGCCGCGTGAACGCGACGAGGTGATCCAGGGGAGCGAGGATGCGTCATTGGAACGATACCGTGAGTGGATCGAGCGCTACTATCGGGCGCTTCAGGAAATCGATGAATAATCGCATCATATTGTCGCTGCAACAAAGTGCCAGGACAATGGCACAAACACGGTGGATGCGCGCAGGCCGCGGCGCAGCTTGGTTGATTGTGGTCGTGTGTGTCGTCATGATGCCGCATCGCGTGATTGCTGGAGACGCGCCGCACACGGCCAGCGCGACAAGTACGGAGATCAGCGCCGCATCAAAACTCGCGGTGATCAACGCCATGTCCTGGCTGGCGAAGCAGCAGGCCGAAGATGGCTCATACGGTAGCCTCTCACACTACGGTCCACATGTGGGTATCACGGGTCTGGCTGGTTTGGCGTTTATCTCTGGGGGTAGCACGCCGGGTCGCGGACCGTATGGTGTGCAGGTGACCCGCGCCTTGGATTTCGTTTTGGATCATGCGTCGGAGAGTGGCCTGCTCGCGGCGGAGACGTATCACGGTCCGATGTACGGGCACGGTTTCGCGACGCTGTTCCTCGCGGAAGTCTATGGCATGACACCAAGACCCGACGCACGCGAGACGCTGCGGCGCGCGGTGCGGTTGATTGTTAACACGCAGAATGAGGAGGGCGGCTGGCGCTACCAGCCGGTACGGGCTGATGCGGATCTTTCTGTAACGATTTGTCAGGTCATGGCGCTTCGGGCGGCGCGAAACTCCGGCATCCATGTCGATAAAGTGGTGATCGACAACGCGATCGACTACGTTCGTGCGTCACAGAACCCTGATGGTGGGTTTCGTTATATGCTCAATTCCGGTGGTTCGGCATTCGCTCGCTCGGCCGCCGGCGTCGCGGCGCTGCAATATTCCGGGATTTATTCAGGCGACGAACTGCAACGTGGGCTAGAATATGTTAGGCGGTTCGCGCCTCCGAAGGAGCAGACCGTCGGGCATTATTTTTACGGTCACTACTACGCCGCACAGGCGATGTTTCTGGCGGGAGACGGCCAGTGGCGCAGTTGGTGGCCGGCGGTTCGCGATGAGCTTGTTCAGAAGCAAGATGCAGAAGGTTTCTGGCGCGGGCAGGCCGGGCAGGAATATGGCACGGCCATGGCGCTGATTATTCTTCAGATGCCCAACCGGCTGCTGCCGATATTTCAGAAATAGGGTGCGATTGACATGCGATACGGGTCAAACAATCAACGGCTGCTTGCTGGGGTCGTGCTGCTTGCGCTGCCGGGCATGACGCCGGCGCTTGGCGCACAGCCACAACACGCCGCGCCGCCGCCTTCGCCGCACGCCGTGTCCGTGGTCGTTAAGACTATTGGTGAGGAAGTGCTTGCGGGGCAAGTTCAAACGCTTTCCATGGTCGATGGGTTGGAGATTGTTGTGGAAGGTGTGCTGCGTACTGTGCCGACGCAGGAGTTGGTCCGCGTGACGACGTCCGAGGTCCCATCTTCCCGTGGTGCGCGGGAGTCCGTATTGACACTGGCCGATGGCGGGACGCTCATTGGGCGGCTTGTCGATGGGGGTGAGGATAGCGTCGTGCTGGAGACGCGCGATCTCGGCAAGGTGGAGGTCGGCATCGAAGCGATCGCGACATGGCTGACGCCCAACGCCTACCTTGAAGGCTATCGGAAGACGGTGGCATGGTTAGCCGAAGGCGGTGGGGGGGCTGGCGATGCAGCTCAGGATCAGGTGTTGCTGACAAATGGGGATGTCGTTGACGGTTTCGTGTCAACCATCGGCGCTGAGGGTATTCGATTCGAGAGCGCGATGGGGGAGACGTTGTTACCGCATCGCGTTGTTGTGGCGGCTCGGTTCGGCGGCGGTGTGGCCGATCGCGTCATCACACCGCATGTGATCGTGTCGCTTCGTAGCAGTGGGCGTTTGGCGATGTCACTGCTTGAGTGGCGCGGTGCCAAACTGCGGGCTCGTTTGAACTTCGGTCCCTCGGTTCAGATCGAGGCCCAGCGCGTCGTTGCGCTGGACTTCCTCGGGGGGCTGTGGGAATGGCTGCCGTCTCGTCCCCCGATCAGCTTCGAGCATACGCCCATGTTGGGGCTCGATTGGAACCTGGCCGTCGATCGAAACGTCTTGGGTGGGTCAATCACTGTGGCGCATGAGACATACGAGCACGGCATCGGGGTTCACGGGCGTACGCGTATCACCTACGATTTGCAGGGGCGTTACCGCGAGCTTGTGACGCAGTTCGGCATGGATGATCATAGCGGTCCGTTCGCGAACATTGACGTACAGATTCTTGTGGATAGTCAGCGTCGCTTTGCGCAGGTTGGTGTTCGTCGCGGGACGCTGTTTGGTCCGGTGCGGGTGGACGTGTCCCGGGCCAACCGTATCGAGCTCGTGACTGACTTCGGTGAAAACGGCGATATTCAGGACCGTTTCAACTGGGTTGAAACGGCGCTGATTCGGTAGTCTAGTCGCAGCCCCGCCGTGGTTCGTTCGATAGTCACAGCCCCGCTGAGGCTTGTTCGGCTGTCGCAGCCCTGCCGCACCGCTACTCCTTCGTTTTGTCGATCAGCTCTGCTTCCTTTGGTACCTCGAAGTCGAAATGGTTGGTCTCGAATTCGGGATCGACCTTGAGGTCTTTGAGCGTGAGGAGGTAGGTCTGTTTGCCGTCTTTATCGTTTTCGACGTGTTTGACCCTTATCCCCGTCTCCTTGTCGAAGTAGTGTGTTTCATCCCATGTGCCGTTTACCGGTGTCGCCTGGACGACGACCACGCGGCGCGCGTCGAGGACATCTTCCGGGAGGATTTTCAGTGTATGGTCGACCATGAGTTCGCGGAGGACTATCGGTGCTGCGAGTTGGAGTAGGGCATCCTCATTGTAGTGCGTTTTGGTTACCTTGTAGTAGTCTTTGGTTTGTCGTGTTGACTGGTACATGATCGTGCCGTCCGTCACCCACAGCAAAAACTCAGCCGTGACAAGCTGCGACTTGCTTTCCCAGTCCGTCTGAAAGTAAAGCGTATTTGCCAGATCAAAGCGGATCTGAAGTTTGTCGCCATCGCGACGCAGTTCGTAAGTGCCTTCGCCGATGGTGCGGCCTTCTCGTCCGACGGCATCCGCGAGTCGCGAATCGATGCGTCCCGAGAATGACTTGACCTTGCTCCACGCCTGGGTCAGTTCTGTGACGGTGCGGGTGACATCCGCTTCCGGCACCAGTGCCACTGGCGCTGTCGGTGCTGGCGAGGAAGCCGGAGGCGGTTTGGGTTTATCCTTTTTGCAGCCGACGAATGCCACCATAAGGCAGCCGAGGCTGCCGATCCACATCAGTTTCTTGTGTTCGCGTATCATGCTTGTGATCCAATTCCCAGGTGGAGCCTGCCCGCGAGGTGCGGCACCGCCAGTAAAAGTTTTCATGTTCACCCAACCTGGGTTAGTATAACAACAGAGTCGGTGTATGTCCCGGCCTCCCGCGCAATGGGTATTTCAGGACGGTAACGTCGATCAGTAAGCGTAGGGGGGGGACGGTCCGATACATCGAGCGATATACCCCAGGAGGACGTGTGATGAAGTCTGACAGCATGGCCATGATCGAGTCCGCGCGGGTTAGTGCGATTATCCGAACCAACGACCAGCAGCTTGCGGCCGAGGCGATGCAGGCGGCCGTGGACGGCGGTATACGCCTGGTCGAGTTTACCCTCACCACGCCGGGGGCGTTCGAGCTTATTCGGCAGTTCGCC
>JAJRSR010000178.1 GCA_024278695.1 Planctomycetota bacterium
CAGCCGTCTGATACTGAGACGCTGGCCAGCCAGTCCTGAAGCTCCACACTGCCCGTCACGTCTGATGCCGCAATGGCGAACACGGTTGTACTGTTGATGAAGAGTTCCTCTGGGCAGGTAATGGCCGGCGGCACTTTGTCTTCCGATGTCACGATGCGCAGTGCCGGTGCCATAAGAAGCTCACCGCTGACATCGGCTACCGATCGATCCACGACAACCGGAAAATCCCGATCACAGGTCAGGTCCGCAAATGGAAAAACAAACGAGAGGTTGTCGGCCGTGGTCGGATTTCCGCTAGCGAGAACGAGCGACCCATCCGCCTGAAGGGTATAGACCGAGTACCGCGTGACCGTATCTGGATTCATAGCCTCATCAAACGTGACGCGAAGCTGCGCGTCGGCATCGGCAAAAAACTCGGAAGCCATGCCCGTGACCATCGCAGCACTACCATCGGTCGAGGCCACCTCTCCTCCGAAGCTGGCCTTGAGAATAGCACTGTCATCACTATCGACAACACCATCACCATTCAGGTCTGCGTCCGTATCTTGGGTGGTCAGCGCCGTGACGAACGCATCAAGGTCTGCGCTGTCAACGATGCCATCGCGCGTCACGTCACCCTGCAATGCCGTATACTGAAAAATCGCAGAGGCGCCGGCAGCCCCATCTCCATCACCATCCAACGATAGACCGCTCGTGTCAACAATCGAAACGTCAGCCACGATTGTCATGACGTCCCCATCCACAACGTCAAAGGTGATGACAGCGGTACCCGTCGCCACGCCCGTAGGCGTAATAACGACACCGGAGAGCATGCCACTCGTACGCGTACGTACGGTGATCGCACCGGGCGGAATCACGACGTCCGTATCAAACGTCAGTGTCACCTCGATACTGGTACGACCATCAACAATCCACGCTGCCGGGTCCGGCACAGCCGAAGTGACCTGAGGCGCAGCCTCAACCGGAGACGTGCCGACGGTCGCTATCAAAGCAACTCCCGCCAACACGCCCAAAGTCCGCAACGCTCTACCAGAATAAATCGGATCCACGATAGCTTTTCCCTTCCCCATTGCCGCGTGCCACGAACGCACGAAGCCCACAACAGTACCAAGTGCGTGCCACGTAGCTTGCATTGATCGTGGTTGAGCCTACACCCCAACCAACAACGGCAACACGGTTAGAAGGTTCCGATTGAGAACCCTACGCAAACAATTGGCAAACACTGAAGCCCCCACGAACTCTAAGGCTACCGAGTATAGCAGCGAGGATGCAGCGTGTCGCGTTAAAATGCCTTAGAAAGCAGGGCCACGGCGACCGAAAACACACGGTAGCCGGGATGATGCCCCAACGAGGTCAACAGTGAGGTTATCGGGCCATGCGGATTGGTTGAAACTGAGACTGGTTCCGAGATCAGTACTGAGACGTCGCGTTCGGTCCGAATTCGCGTATCAATATGAGGCTGGCGCAGGTTCGCGATCCAGCCCGAAGTGCTTCATCTTCTTATAAAGCGTCGTGCGATTGATTCCAAGTTGAGCAGCGGTGAGTTGGCGGTTCCATCCGTGGATGCGCAGGGCCGCCTCGATGATGCGTTTTTCCGGTATCTCCAACGCCTCCTTGAGCGAAAGACCATCGATCGATTCGACCATCTCGACCTCACCGGCGCTGTCGAGCAGCTTCGCCGGAAGATCGGTCAAGGTGATCTGCCGCCCCTTACAAAGCACGACGGCCCGCTCCATCACGTTTTCAAGCTCCCGCACATTACCAGGCCATCCGTAGCGCTGCAGCGTGTCGATGACGTCGTCGTCCAGTCCGTACACCTGCCGCGATAGCTCGCTCGCATGCTTCTCCATGAAGAACTTGGCAAGCAGCGGCACATCACCGATTCGCTCGCCCAGCGTAGGCATGTCGATCGTGACCACGTTGACGCGGTAGAACAGATCCTCGCGAAACCGCCCCGCCTCAACCTCGGCCGCCAGGTCTTTGTTCGTCGCTAGGATCAACCGCGCATCCACCGCCTCCACCTTATTACTACCGACGGCCTCGAACTGATGTGACTGAAGCACACGCAACAGCTTCACCTGAAGCGACGGCGAGGCCGTGTCGATCTCATCGAGAAAAATCGTTCCGCCGTCGGCCGCTTTGAACTTGCCCGGCTTGTTGGCCACGGCTCCGGTAAACGCACCGCGCACATGCCCGAACAACTCACTCTCTAGTAGTGTTTCCGGGATCGCACCGCAGCTCACCTCAATAAACGGTTTCGTGCGACGACCGCTGCGTTGATGCACCACATGGGCGATCATGCTCTTACCCGTCCCGGATGACCCCTGGATCAACACGCTCACCTTAGCGTCGGCCACAGCTTCCACGAGATCAAACACCTTGAGCATACGATAATCATGTCCGATGACGTTATTCAACCCAAACCTGAGGTCCAACTGCTCTTTGAGGGTTCGGTTTTCGCGGAGGATCGACTGCTGCGCGAGTGCTCGCTCGACACAGATTTTCAATTCGTCGTCGATGATCGGCTTCGTGAGATAGTCGTAGGCTCCCATCTTGATCGCCTCGACGGCGCTTTCAATCGTGCCATACCCTGTCATCATAATCGTCACGGTCTCGGCAAAACGCTTCCGCGTCAGATGCAGCAGTTCAAACCCGTTCCCGCCGGGCATGTTGATGTCGGAGATGATCAGATCAACCGGATCATCCTCCAAGACCTGGACGGCCTCACGCAACGAGACGGCCTGCGCCACCTCGAAGCCTTCCAACCGAAGAAACTCACCCAGCGAATCGAGAATGATTCGGTCGTCATCCACGACGAGAACGCGGGCTACCGGCTTGGTTTCTTTTGTCATACGTTGGGCTCCATGTCGTTCGCCATCTGGCGGGCTTCACGCTGGGAAGATGAGGGTAGGCACTTTTCGATCGGCAACCGCACCGTAAACACGGCTCCGCTGGCAGACGTGGTCGCGAAGATCGTCCCGCCCATGTCTTCGATAAAGTCGCGGCAGATCGCCAACCCGAGACCGGTCCCCTTGCCAGCTTCTTTTGTCGTAAAAAGGCTTCGAACACTTCCTCCGGTGCATGCGCAAGCCCCGGCCCCGTATCGGTCACGCGGAGGATCACCTCCTGCGACACGACCGCGCTGGTCAGCGTGAGCCGACCACCTTCGGGCATGGCATCGAGCGCATTTTTGATCAAGTTGCTGAGAACTTGGAACAACCGCCCACCGCGAATCGACGGCATCTCGACGGTCTGAAAATCGGCCGCAACGATGACCTTGTGGTCTGCGGCGAGCTTCGCGTGGGCCCGGATCGCCTGCTCGATGACATCATTGATCGGGACATCATCGAACTCGCCCTCCGTGCTGCGCGAAAACTCGAGAAGATCGCCGATGATCTGGGCCATGCGTTTGATCCCGGTCCGCGACTCGGAAAGATACGACGCCACCTTCGGCTCGGTGGACTCGTCCAGCGTGCGTAACGCCAGGTTGATGTACCGTTGAATCCCATCCAGCGGGTTGTTCAACTCGTGCGCGACACGGGCAGCCAACTTGCCCAGGGAAGCCAACCGATGCGTGATCTCAACCTGCTCGGCGCTGGTCTCGGCAGAATCTCGGGGTTCAAGCCAAATGGCCACGCGCGCATCGGTCTGGCCGGTTTGACTCGCTGGATTGGTTTTTCTTGTGGCACTTAATCGAGACATGCTCCCCCGAAGCAGCAGCACGCTACGTGGTTTCGAGTTCGACGGCAGCCCACACGAGAACCGGCGGACCTCTCCCGAGGCGATCACACCCGCGATTTCCCTCGACCAACCATCGAAATGCCCGAGAAACTCGGCCCCGCGCAGCGCAACGTCGAGGGCGTCAACATCGGCTAACATCGTACGTGCGGCGGCGTTTCGGTAGGCAATGCGGAGATTCTGATCCACGATCACTAGCGCCAGCGGTACACCGTCCAGCGCTTCGAGCGCCAGGATGCCGCCGGAGCAGCATCCGTCCGGGTCACAGGCGGATTGAGATTGATCTTGCACCTTCACGAATTAACCGCCCGCCATGGCATAATTGGTCCGGCAACGCGAACACCGGTCGGTCCATGCGGCCCCACACAGGCATCAGCGAAGAACACCAGCGTCGATGAATCGACAAAGTTCATCAAGAACAACACAGCAACGACCGAATGATGCGAAATCGCAACGACCCATGTCGTGCCTACTATTCATCGGTCGTGTTGTGGTCGTGATTCAGGCGACGTTGACTCTGCGAAACGTTGCTTTGGATTGGTTCAAGAACGGCGTGATTATCGGGCGAATTCGTACAACCTCCGCGCGGAGCCTGCGAGTCTACCTGTTCGCGTCCGCCAACAGATTCACAAGAGGTTATCTTGCCACAAGGCGCTGTTGCAGGACTACTTGCCCGGCTTGACCTTAATCCTTCGACGGTTTTTTGGCGTCGTCTGCTTTTAGCCCTTCCAGGTACTCGACCAGCTTCTGCTCCAACGGAGCCAAGTCTGTGCCGAACACGCGTTTGAAAGAAACCAAGCCATCCTGGCTCTGATCGAGCAGGGATAAGTATTGATCGAACAACGGCGCGTATTGCCCGCGATCAGCATGGATCAGAAAATGGCACAGAAGCCACGCCTCGCAGTATTGAACGCTGGACCGCCCGCGACGTAGCGTGTCGGACCACTGATGACCATCAATTGTCAAAAGCCGATCCACCGATATCCACCGGCGATTCTCGCGGGCTTCTCGAAGCACTTCGAGCCGCCACCCGGGCACCATCCCGAGCGCCAGGCGACCGGTCTTGTCATCGAACGCACCTTCCTCGAAATACTCCGCGAGCCCTTCATTCGTCCATGTCGGCAATTGTCCACCGACGACGGCGTCCGCAAACTGGTGAAAACATTCGTGTTTGAGTGCTTTTTCAACATCGTCCCCGTCGTAGGTATAGACGACCTTGTCCATGTTGCAGAAATACCCACGGGCATGACCCGACGGCTCGCCGCAGAACCGTGCGAACCCCTGGATGAAATCTTCCTTGGTGGCGAAGACGCGCACGCGCGGCTTCTCACGAACCTTGCCGCGAAAACCACCGAAGATCCGGTGGTATTCCTGCCCCGTGGCATCCATGATTCGACCAAACAGCTCCGCACGCTCGCGCGGCAAGTTTGTCTCGATCACATAGAACCGCGACTGAAACTCCTCCGCGGTCGCCAAGCACGGCATCACCATCGCAGCTATCAGCATCACTCGCAGATCAAACGTCTTCATCGACTTTCCTTATTATCTTTTCCGCACTTGCCTAAGCGAACATTCACGTCGGGAGCTCTCTAACGCAACTCAGTATTGTAGGCATAACCCAAACACAAAGCGCGATTATTATTGCGGGGCGAACGCCGTCAGTTCAACCGAAGCACCACGGTGTTGCCCGCCGCCGCTGCGCAAGTAACGCTCCACATACCCATGCTCCCGATGAAAACGCACCCGAGCCACCACGGAATCCATACCAAAACGAAACGGGCCATTCGGGTCGCTGAGGTTTTCCACCTCCAACTCAAGAAGCTCGAACAACCCCGGCATGGAATAGCTACCGATGTCGGCCGGGTTCGCCGGACGCCCATCCACAACCACCTCCGTCACGATACCACCACGAACCTTGACATCATAGGCGCTGCCATGCATCAGGTACGAGACGTCATAGCTATCAAAACCGGCGCGATCCCATTTGGCTTGGGCCTCGACGACGCGCTCGGGGGTTAGTGCCGTCATGGGCTCGCGTATCATGAGAAACGCCCCACCCAAACCGGCGATGAACGCACCGACCATCACGAGTACCTGCCGCGTTGAAACGATCTTCATGGTCGGGTCATTGTGGGGTGCGAACGGCATTACCGCCAGGGCGGCCTCGTAAGCCAGAACGGTCTGGCCGCACGACAGAATCGACGGCGGGGTGCCCCATACCTGAAAGAGTTTTGTGGTCAAGCGTTTTTCCTGCAGGTCATTTCCGTACGCCTTCCATGCCCTCTCGCGTCTTCGCGATGGGTTCGGCAGAAGCGTTGATTCGTTGACCGAAGCTTCCGTTGATCGA
>JAJRSR010000179.1 GCA_024278695.1 Planctomycetota bacterium
CCACAATCTTCACGTCAGAAGGGATCTTGCTCAGCATCCGCTCTACCGCCGCGAACGGGCAGTCGGCCACCGTCTTCATGAACAGCCGCCCGAGCACGGTCAGCACCGCGACGCGCACGCCGGGCGGCGTCTCATAAATCGCGAAACTCTTACCCGGTGCCGAAAGAGGCAGGTTGGCCGGGCGGCAGATGTTCGTCTCGGTCTCCAGCACGGGGATAATGTCGCGCCGGCGGTAAACGTGGTCGCCGAGTGTCAACAAGTTGGCACCGCTCGCGATGATTTTCTTGTAGAGGGAGGCCGTCAGACCAGAGCCAGAAGCCGCGTTCTCCGCGTTAACGATCACGCAATCGATACCGTGAGCCGGGATGAGCGCTTCCAGCCCCTCACGAAGCACTTGCCGACCCGGCGTGCCAACCACATCCCCTACGCAAAGCAGCTTGAGTTCCATGTTCGATCCTGGGGCAGCGATGTCATATCGACCGTAATGCTCATGCGGTCTAGCGGGCGTGTGCCACCGCGCGAACCTCACGCAACACCGTCACGCGAATTTCACCCGGATAGGTCATCTGCTCTTCAATGTCCTTGGCGACGTCACGCGAAATCCTGGTGGCCGTGGCGTCATCGACGCGTTTCGCATCGACAATCACGCGAATCTCACGACCGGCCTGGATCGCAAACGCCTCCTTCACGCCATGCTGAACCTTGGCGATATCTTCAAGCTGCTGCAATCGTTGGATGTAACGTTCCAGCGACTCGCGACGGCCGCCCGGGCGCGCCGCACTGATCGCATCGGCGGCCATCACGATCGGGGTGTACGGGCTTGTCGAGGGAATATCGCCGTGATGCCCTTCGATCGCGTTGAGCACCTCGGGACGTTCGTTAAACTTCTTGCAGAAATCGGCACCGATCTTCGGGTGGCTGCCCTCGACCTCATGGTCCACCGCTTTTCCGATGTCGTGAAGAAGACCGCAGCGCCTGGCCAGCCGACCATCGAGCCCGAGCTCATCCGCGATCGCCTGACACAAAAACCCGACTTCAATACTGTGACGCAACACGTTCTGACCATAGCTGGTGCGGAACTTGAGCCGCCCGAGAAGATCAAGCTGCTTGCGATGGAGCCCGCCAACGTTCGCCTCGATGGACGCCTTCTTCCCGGCCTCCATCAACTCCTCTTGTAGCTCTTTTCGGATCTGATCCACCAATTCCTCGATGCGCCCCGGATGAATGCGGCCATCGGAAATCAGACGTTCCAGTGATCGACGGGCGACCTCGCGGCGGACCGGGTCAAACGCACTGACGACCACGACGCCGGGCGTGTCATCCACGATAACATCGACGCCGGTCACGCGCTCGAACGCACGGATGTTACGCCCCTCCCGACCGATGACGCGTCCCTTCATCTCGTCAGAGGGAATATCCACAGTCGAAACCGTCGCCTCGCAGGTGTGCTCACCGGCATAACGCTGGATAGCCGTCAACGTGATCTCACGTGATCGCATGGTGGCGTCATCCTTGGCGGCCGACAGGGTTTTGTCGATCAGCTCCGCACACTCATGGTCCAGTTCACCTTTGAGCTCTTCGAGCACAGTCCGGCGCGCGTCGTCAGCAGACATGCCGCTGGACTTCAGCAGCTCATCACGACGGCGCACCAGCAATGTCTCCGCTTCCGCCTCACGCGCGGCCAAGGCCTCGTTGCCGGCATTGAGCTTGGCCTGCGCTTGCTCCAGGTTGCGTTCCTTCGTCGCCAACGTGTCGAGCTTGCCCTCCAGGTTGTCCTCGCGCTTGGCGAGGCGCTTCTCTACCTGCTTGAGCTCACCCCGCATCTGGTTGCCTTCTTCGCGGAGTGTCTCCTGACCTTTGAGAAACTCCGCCTTGGCATCTACCTCACCAGCCTTGCGAATGACTTCGGCTTCAGCGCGGGCATCGGCCACAACGCGTCCCGCTTCATCTTTCGCGTCGTCCATGCGCTTGCGAGCGATCCACTTCGTCAGCAAGAAACCGCCAAGAAGCGCGACCACGGCACCAATACCGCCAGCTACAAGAAGCTGTAGCGTCGATGCACCGGCAGCGGTCTGCGATAGCAGAGGCAATGCGAATGTATTTTCCATCATGGGATCGATCCGCCAGATTGTAAGATCACACGGCTGGACCGGGGGGTGCGGATCGAATGGAACGGGCGCAGCAAACGACAACTCGCTCGACAACGCGGAGGGCTACAGTTTGTAGGCGAGACTGGACAACCGCCAACATGAGACACCAGCGGCCATCAACGCGACCAACGTCGCCATGATGCCGGACAGGGAACCTTGTGCGCATCGCACGAAAAACAATCGGCAACGTCTAAATCAATGTCGCCGTGATCTCGCTCCTAGCCACTGCACAAACCCTCGTACCCTGCCCGAGTTCGCTCTTTCGAGTGTTCGAGCCGCCATATTCCAGTGGGCGCTCGAGTTGAGCCTGTCCACCACCAAAAACCTAGCGATTCTCACATGCCATTTACGGCAACCCAAAAAACACGAAGCTCGCAGCCATCTCCGTTGCCAAAACGTCCAAACAGGCGCGTCCGATCATCCAAACGCCGCCTGGAGCATACATCCGTGCCGACGTGGCAGCACAGCAATCGCTTCCAACCCGTCCTTGCTCGCCTAAGCGGTGCCAACCGCCCTGAGCTCTCCTAGCATCCATTGCGTGGCGAAATCCGCACTGAAATTCAGCCCAAAAGCCGGAAATCCAGTACCAGTTAAACCTATCTCGCGCGCACCGGCGCGCAAGTGGAGTATATTCCAGGTGGCTATCCTGTCAAGAAGGGCTGTCAGAATGGGTTCTGATCGCAATCGGTCATACTAGGCGTTCGATATCGCAATAATGCCGCACATGATCCCGTTTCGAGACGTACAAAAAATACACACTAGGCCAATGGCAAACGCCCCGACGTACCTATAATCGGGGAACTTGGGCAACCGATTGTTCTTAGGGAAACTTAGAGACGCCACATGATTCGAAGAACGCCACGACAGATCCTCCTCGCCGTCAGCATCGCCGTACTGCTCCCAGCTACCATACTCGCTCAACCCGGCAAATCACCAACCAAAAGTCGAAAAGCGAGCGTGGATTTGCTTGCCGCCGTAGACGCCGTCACACCCGGCGAGCCGCTGGAACTCGGCGTGCGGTTCAAAATCCAAGACCACTGGCACATCTACTGGCACAACAGCGGTGAAAGCGGTATGCCGCCACGCCTGAAGTGGACGCTGCCCGACGGGTTCCGCGCGGGGAAGGTGCGGTTCCCGGTTCCCAAGAAGCATTCGGACGCCGGTGGATTCATCACGACCAACGTGCTCGAAGGCGAACCGGTTTTATTGATCACCTTCGATACGCCCGGCACCATCTCGGATAGCGAAGTCACCATCGCAGCCAAGATCCCATACCTTGTCTGCGACGCCACTTGCCTCAGGGAAGAAGCGACCGTGTCCGTGACGCTTCCGGTTCGCGCTAGCGGCGCGAAGCCCGCCAACGTGGACGTCTTCAAAACCGCCCGCGCGAAGTTCCCCAAGCCGTCCAGCAAGTATCTCACGGTGAAGACGTCCGTGGCCAAGGGCGCGCTCGAACCGGGCAAGACGTTTGAGCTGGATGTCACGGTGGCCGTCCGCAAGGGCTACCACATTCAGTCGAACAAGCCCACGAACAAGACACTGTTCGGCTGCAATTTGTTTATGGAGCGCATCCCCGATGCGTACTGGGACGAGACGATCTACCCCAAGCCGCAAGTGCGGAAGGACAAGGTGTTCGGCACACTGAGTGAATACGCCGGCACCTTCAACATTCGCGTCAAAGGAGAAATCGATAGCGAGGCGACCGGCCCCTATCCGATCGACGGCGTGTTTGTCTTTCAGGCGTGCGACGAGCATGGCCACTGCTTCCCGCCGGAGTCGATTGCGCTGGCTTCGCCGAGAGGCTCGACCAGCGCCAACCAACAACCAAACGCAGTGGCCAAGACCGACGCCCCCAACATCGAAAACCCCAACCCTACCGAACGACAACACAGCCAACCTCATCATGGCAGCCTGACACCCGACCACAACGAACCCGCAGCGGCGGCCGTGCAAGATTCAGCACCACCCGCACCTGATGTGCCATCCCCCGAAAAGGAAGCCTACAACGGGGTGGCCAGCTCGTTTCTTGGGCTGCTCGGGTTGGCGTTTCTTGGCGGACTCATTCTCAACGTCATGCCGTGCGTGCTCCCGGTCATCTCCATCAAGATACTCGGCTTCGTCCAACAAGCCGGCGAATCGCGTGGACGGGTTTTCCGTCTCGGGCTCGCTTTTGCCTCGGGCATGGTGCTTTCATTTTGGGCGTTGGCCGGGGTCATCATTGCGATCAAAGCCGGCGGCAACCAGATGGGCTGGGGGTTCCAGTTCCAGTCGCCTCGGTTCGTGATCGGCATGGTTGCGCTGATGTTTGTGTTCGGTCTCAGCCTGCTCGGCGTTTTCACCATCACGCTACCCGGTGGAACCGTCACGAAACTCGCGGCCGCTGAGGAGCGAGAAGGCTACCTCGGTGCCTTCATGAAAGGCGTGCTGGGTACGATCCTGGCGACGCCTTGCACCGCACCCTTCCTCGGACCTGCACTTGGTGTGGCGTTTCAGAGTTCTTCTTCAGAATTGTTTCTGATTTTCACGGCCGTCGGCTTCGGCATGTCGAGCCCGTTCGTGTTGCTCACCGCATTCCCGGCGTGGCTCAAGTTTCTGCCGCGCCCGGGCGTTTGGATGGAAACCTTCAAACAGGTCATGGGCTTCTTGCTACTGGGCACCGTGCTCTGGCTCATGAACACACTCGGCACGCAGATCGGCGCGTCTGGCGTTCTGTGGACCGGCGGATTCCTACTCTGTCTCGGCATGGCGTGCTGGCTTCTTGGGCAGCAGACACCAAGCACACCAGTAGGCAAGCGGCTGGCCGTGTGGGCGGCGGCGCTGGGGCTGTCGGTGTTTGGCTGGTGGGGATCATTCGAGCGCGACCTGACGATCGAAGATCATGTGGCCACCGTCCGGGCAGCGCAGACATGCCCGTGCGAGGATGACATTCCTAAGATTCCGCGTACCGCGTGGGATCACAATATCCCGTGGCAGCATTGGTCGAAGGGCTGGCCCGAGTCGCTCGCAGCGCAAGGTTACACCGTCTACGTAGACTATACGGCCACCTGGTGCGCAACGTGCCTGGCGAACAAAAAGGCCACGCTCGAAAGCGAAGCGGTGCGGCAGGAGATGCGCGACCAATGCGTCATCCCGGTCAAGGCCGACTTCACGCTCCAGGATCCCGACATCCTCAGCGACCTCATGAAATACAAGCGATCCGGCGTACCGCTCAATGTCATCTACCCGGCCGGCAGACCTGACGAGCCGATCATCATGCCGGAGCAACTCGTCGGGCGCAGTGAGTTGGTACTCGACCGCCTAGCCGAAGCCGGCCCGTCATTCACCTGTAGCAACACCACAACCAGCGCACCAAACAACGCAGCGCTCACCCGCGCCACAACCGCAGGGAGTGAATAGCGCTACCGCCAATTCGATACCCACAACCGAACCCCTACAGCTCAGAAAACGCGTCGTAGAACAAGTGCCGCTCACCAACGACATTACTGAAATAATCGTCGATGTCCACGTCGTCGTCCCCATCGAAGTCGAACCATCGCAGGCAGTTGGGCTCAGGCAACGCGAAATCTGATTCAGCAGCATCACCACTGAAACATGTCAAGAACTTCGCGGCATCCCGAAAATCAACATCGCCGTCGTCGTCGGTATCGCCAAGCAGGCACCCGTCCCGGCACTTGAGCACCTGGCACTCCGGAAAACATCCCATGTTGGCCAGGCATTGATCAGGCGTCATACCACAAAAACTCTTAATTCGTTTCGGCGGCCGCATCATCCGGCGTGATGTAGTGAACCTCCGTAAAATAATCCGCACCGATATTCATTGATGGCCGCAAGTCGTCATTGTTCACCTGGAGCCGTCGACCGATGACGTCGCCATCCGGTCGTGTCTCAAACGGCGGCGGGCCAGGGAAAAAACCGGTGTGGGCATTCACTTCGGATCGCGGGCTCATGTAGCGCCAATTGCCGTTCAGTGCTGAACTCTCCAACGTAGAACAGCCCGGTGCCAAGCCCACTGATCCGGGTACGGAATTATCCGTATCACTACATACCCCACATGCGTTTCCGTCGGTTGCGAAGAAACCATGTGGAAGCCACGACATACCGATCTGTTCAAATCGGCCCATGTGCAGACGGTACATGTTCTGTGCGAAAACCGGATGCTGTTTTGTCACGAAAACCCAAGCCAAGTTCTCGTCGCCGATGTTGCAACCGGTACTGCCAAGTGAAAACGCCGAGACCCACTGCTCTGAGCCAGGCGTCGGATCCACATCCTCAGAGCCATAGCTCGTAGTTCCAGAAAGCCCAGCCACCGACACGTCTGGTCAAAACGCCCTGACCGGTAGAACTGCGGCCCAACCAAAGAACATCGCGACGCCAATCGAAACCGTCCCAACCAAAACGCTATGGTACCGGTGCCTGTGTACAATCTTGAAGCCCATGTATCACCATCCCACCGAATCTTGAATCGTGTTGCGACAGCGAAACACTGACGCAATGGCCCATGGCTATCCAGTCTATCAGAATTGGGCACAAAAACCAAGAAATCATGATCGAATCCAGCGCGACAGCGCGACCAACCACATGACAGAAACGGCGCGTGGATGGGTCACGATAGACATGCACTACTACCGCTACTGCATGCGCGAGAGCAGATCATCTACGGATACGCTGGCGAAGGCGCTGGAGCTGTCGGCCACGGCGTAGGGGAACACGAGCCTGTTGTTGTGGATGATGCCGCCGCAGGAATAGACGACGTTGGGCACGTAGCCGTCGCGCTCTGATTCCTCGGGGATTAGAATCGGCTCGGCCAGTTGATGAATCACGCGCGTCGGGTCCTCAAGATCGAGCAGGCAGGCACCGAGCCAGTATTGCCGCATGGGGCCAACGCCATGCGTGAGCAACAGCCACCCCGCCTCCGTCTCGAGGGGTGAACCGCAATTCCCAATCTGCATAAACTCCCACGGCTGGTCCGGCCTGCGAAGTAGAACGGACTCGTTCCAAAAGTGATGGTGGTCGCTGCGGAGCAGATAGATGTTCTCGCCGTCGAGCCGTGACACCATCCAGTAGTCGCCGTCGATCTTACGCGGGAACAGGGCCATGCCCTTGTTTTGGACGCAACGTCCGATGAGCGTGTTGATGCGAAAGTGCAGAAAGTCCGCCGTCTCGATGATCTGCGGCAACGTGTGAAAGCCGTTGTACGCGGTGTAGACGCCGAAATAGGTCACGCTGCCGTCGTCATCGGTGAAACGCACGAACCGGGCGTCTTCAATCCCCCGGCTCTCGTTTTCCGTAACGGGAAAAATCACGCGTTCACAAAGCGGAAGGTCCGCGTGAAAGCTGAGGTTGTAGTTTGAATGCGCCACCCACATCATCTTCTGCGTCAGCTCTTGGAAGACCTCATGATACTGCGGGTCGTGATCGGCCACCTCGATCGCCTCGACCAACTCGTTCATCGTAAACTGGTCTCGCAATCGGTTGACGACGACATCACCCAGCGGGCTGTAGACCCCCATCTCTACGAGTTTCCGATGAAATCGTTTCTTGTCGTAGAGCTTGTCATCGACGGGGCGCTCCGTCGTGGCAAACGGGGTCACCACATCGAGGTGGATGCTGCCGTCGGCCGCGAGAATCCCGCTGCGAAACTCAACAGACGACACATGCCCCTCTCCGCAGGCGCGCAAACTCAACAGGAATCGCAGCGCACCGTCATTCATACCGGTCTGGTCCGGGTGGGCGACGAGCGAAGGATTGAACAGCGCGATCGATTCCAGCGAGTATTCACTGGAAAAATAGGCACCGACAAGCTGCTTACGCGTGCCCGAGAGCACTTGACCGTTGAGACGACGACGCGCATGTTCGAAGTTTTGGGCGAAGACGACCTCGATATCGCGATGACGATCCGAAAAATCACGGCGCACCTCAGACAGCACCCGTTCCGCCTCGGCATCCGAAAGGGCTAGCACGCGTTTGAGCACCGCGTCCGTTCGTTCATCCCCGCCGGGAAAAAACGGCCTGGCGATCACACGTTTTGGGTCCGGCAGAATGCGAACCGGGCTTCTCTGAATATCGAGTGTCATTGTCGTCATGAAGTACTCATCGGTCGAACCAGATCGACCCGACGCGCGCCCGGCCTCTACCCTGCGATATCGGCCAACGCAGTTCCCTACCGCGACTTTCGGACACAAACAGCCCACCCTTGCCGCGACAACAATACCGCCCATCTTGACCACGATCCCGGTCCCATAACCCCAAGAGCGTAGCCGTGCCGGTTCTCGCCGTCTACCATCGCTGTTGGCGAGCCAATTCTCGGACCTTGGGTTATGATTCTACGTGACGCCACCGCGATGAGCGTCAGCGCCGCCCTTGACGTTTTGCGATGACCGGAATCTTCCGATCAACACGTACCGAGGTTGCGAATGCGTCATGAACATCGAGTACGTTATGTAGACTGATGAACGTATGAACCACCCTTGAGCCGCAGGCTTTAGCCTGCGCGGTGTTCCGAAAACTGCCCCGCACCCGACACGATCGGGGTAGTACTACGCCACAAGCGAGACCGCCATGAACCATACTCCGCCACCGATCGTCTCTCGATACAAGGGAAACCCGATCCTCACGCATGAGGATATCCCCTACCCTGTGGCTACCGTCCATAACGCCGGTGTGACGAAACACAACGGGCGCTACGTCATGCTTTTCAGGTCACACCGGGAGAACGGGCGGTCCATCTTGGGGTTGGCCGACAGTGCAGACGGGTTCAAGTTTGTCGCCCGAGAAAAGCCGTTCATCACGCCGGCCACCGACGGCGCATTCGCAGAGTATGAGGCGTACGGGGTGGAAGACGCGCGCATCTGCGCAATCGACGACGGCTACCTCATCACCTATAGCGCATACTCGAAACACGGCGTGCGGATCGCGCTGGCGAGGACGCACGATTTTGAATCGCTCGAACGTATCGCGATGATCTCGCAGGCCGACATGCGGAACATCGTGATCTTCCCGGAGAAAATCGACGGGCGCTACGCCCGGCTCGACAGGCCGCACAGTGAAATCTCACCTTGGTCGATCTGGATCAGCTACTCGGAAGATCTTGTCCACTGGGGCGACTCGCGCGTCGTGATGAAGCCGGTCACCTACCACTGGGACGAGATGAAAATCGGACCGGGTGCCACGCCCATCAAAACGCCGCGCGGCTGGCTGCATATCTACCACGGCGTGTTTCCGACGATGGACGGATCGGTCTACCGGCTGGGCGTCTGCCTGCACGACCTTCAAGACCCGTCGAAGGTGCTCGGCGTGTGTGATCGATGGATCTTGCAACCGGAAGACCCGTGGGAAATCACCGGGTATGTTCACAACGTGGTTTTCACCTGCGGCGCGGTCCCGGAAGACGACGGCACCGTGAAAATCTACTGGGGCGGCGCGGACAAGGTCATGTGCGTCGGCACGGCCAACCTCGCCGAGCTGGTGGACCTCTGCCTGCACGATTCCCGCCCTGCGTTTTAGCCACACAATTAGTTGTCCACACATTTCCAAACACCGTCGCCCGCTCATCCGGGAAACAAACCTCGGCTTCGGCAGCACCAGAGCCGGCATTCTAGACCGGGTAAACCCAGCCATGCATGGGAACCGCCTCAATCGCGTACGCCCCCCGCCGATTACTGTCGTGCGCGCTTGTCCTTGATGTGAACCTGTTCCGTCCGGATCGTGAGGCTGGCTTTACAAGCGTTGGTGTATCGCGCACGCTCATGGCCGAGGAATCGTATGGGGAGCTGATGTTGAGAGTGTTGATCACGACAACCGGATCGTCGGGCGATATCAACCCGTTTGTGGCCGTCGGGCTTGCGCTGCGCGATCGCGGACACGAAGTGCTGATCTTGGCCAACCCGCACGCGGAGGCGAAGGTGCTCGAAGCTGGTCTGTCGTTTCGGCCATTCGGTCGGGATATAGGCATCTCGGAGATCGCCAGCAACCCCGGCATGATGGACGCCAAACGCGGACCGCGAACCGTCTGGCGCGACTTCGTGCTCCCGGACATCCCGGCCATGATCGAGACGGCCGGTATGACGCTTGACGAATTCCGTCCGGACGTCGCCCTGAGCCACCACATTTTCTTCGGCACGCAGTGGTTGTGCGCGGCGCGCGGCATACCGTGTGTGCAGGTTGCGTTGTCACCGATCGTGTGGTTTTCTCGCTACGACTCGTCCGTGCTACAGCATTGGGAACCCGACACCATACCGGTGTGGTACGCTTCCGTTCGGCGGCGGGCTTCGCGTGTCATTATGCGGTGGGCGATCGACGGATCGATCAACCGAATTCGCAGGCGTTTTAGGCTTGGTTCACTGCGTGGTGCGTTCGTTGAAAGCACGACCGGGGGTGCGGCCGTGCTCGGGCTTTGGTCCAAGCATTTTCGCGCACCGGAGCCGGATGATCCGACGAACGCGCACACCTGCGGCTTCTGCTGGTTCGACCGGCAACGCGACCAGGAAACAGACACTGGGAAACTTCAGGCGTTTCTCGACGCGGGTGATCCGCCGATTGTATTCTGTCTGGGCAGCACAGCCGTCCACGTCGCTAACGATTTCTACCATCATGCGGCCGAGGCGTGCCATCTTCTCAAACGGCGCGGTCTACTGCTCACGGGAAAGCGCGACAACCATCATCTGCCGCTCACTAACGGCGTTTGCGCGATGGCCTACGCGCCGCTGTCGATCGCGGCAGCCCGTGGGTGCGTCACGATCCACCACGGCGGCGCGGGGACGACGGCCCACGCGATGCGCGCGGGCAAGCCAACCGTGATCGTTCCGTTTGCACATGACCAGTTTGATAACGCGGCCCGGGCAAAACGACTGGGCGTGTCGGCCACGCTCTCGCGGGACAGCGTCTCGGCCGTCGCGCTCGCTCAAACCATTCGCCCGATGATTGAGGATGATGGTTACGCGAGCCGTGCGACCACACTCGGTGAGAAGCTCACAAACGAAAACGGCGCGCAAGTCGCGGCCGATCATCTTGAAGCACTCACTAACCGATCAAAAAAGTAGCGATGCACCAGCAACGGCCACGATCGCTCCGAAAACCGCTCGGGCGCTGACCTTTTCTTTGTGGATGATAACCACGGCCGGGACGATGAAAATCGGCACCATGCTGCACAGCGTCTGTGCGATACCCAGCGGCGCATTGTCGGCGGCGACCAGCGACATCCACACGCCCAAGAACGGCCCGCAGATGGCACCGGCCAGGGTACACGCCCAGCCAACGGATCGACTCCCGGTACGCTTTACCAATGTACCCGCTCGTCGTCGTTGACGTTCGCGCAGGGCGTAGATCGAGATGATCGGCCCCATACCGACGGCCGCGAAACACATACGTATTAGGGTGGCGGCTTGCGGATCCAGGTGTTGATCGGACGACAACCAACCATGCCCGATGCCCTGCTTGCTCAGGAGTAGCCCACCCGATTGACAGGCCGCACCGACCAATGCTAACAACACACCGCGCAGTTGATGATGCGTTTTCGCTGTGGCCGTGGCGGGCGACCGTTCCAACACCACCCAAGCGACACCCCCCACCGTCAACATCATGCCGATCAGCGCTTGCGGTTGGAGGTGTTCACCCAACACGATCCATCCCAACGCACCGGCGAAGATCGGCGAGGTCGTCATGATGAGCGTCGAGAGACGCGGACCGATGTAGGCGAATGCGGTGAAGAGTGCTTGGTCGCCAATGGACAACCCGACCACACCGGACATCGCGAGAAACATCACCTGGCGCGACTGCGCCTCGGGAATCCATAAGCCGTTGAGGTAGCGGTGGGCGAGACCGAGCAGGACGATCGCAATGGCGATGCGCGAGGCGTTGACCACAGTCGTACCGAGACGCCGACCGGCGGCCGTGAAGAACATGGCCGTACCCGTCCAGAGCACCGCCGTGGACAAGGCGGCCAACTGCCCCTTATAGGTCGCGATCCAATCCCACATAGTCGGTCGATTGTAGAGACGCCTGAGCTGCGGGCCAACCGAGTGGTGACAGACATGACTGCTTGACGGCGGACCGTTGTACTAACACGATGCCGCTCATGAATACGCCACGGACCACGAAAACCGGAGTCATCTTTGATCTTGACGGCACGCTTGCGGATACATTGGACGACTTGGCCGACGCGCTCAACCACGCGTTGACCGAACTCGGATACAGCGCACGCGATGCCGTAAGCATTCGCGCGTTGATTGGTGACGGTATGCCGGCGCTTGTAGGCCGAGCGGCGAACACGGTTAACGAAGACGAGATCGAAAAAATCACGGTCTGCTTCCGCAACGCGTATGCAGCGCGAATGCTTGCCAAGACGCAGCTCTACCCCGGCATCCCGGCGCTGTTGGATGCACTGTGCGAGGCCGGCGTGGGAATGAGTGTGCTGTCGAACAAGTCGCACGAGTTCACCGTGCCGATGGGCGAGGCGTTGCTGTCACGCTGGCCGATCCGGCGGACGCAAGGCGTGGAAGTCCAAGAACTCAAAAAGCCCAACCCCACCGTCGCGTTGGAGCTGGCGGCGGGGTTAGAGGTCTCGCCGGCGGATATGTTCTTCGTCGGTGATTCTGAGGTAGACGTCGAAACAGGTCGCCGTGCGGGAATGAAAACGATCGCCGTGACGTGGGGGTTTCGCAGTGAGGCAGACCTGATTCGATCACGGCCGGACCATTTGGTGTCCGAACCGGCGCAGGTCGCGGCTATCGTGCTCGCGTAAACCGAAGCTATTCTTCTGACTGCTTCGTCTTGGTGCTATCGCTCGTGATCGCGTTCGCCTCATTGAATACCGAAAAAGGAATCGCACCGCCCCAATCGGCGGGGCGAAAGAGTAGCACCAACCACAAGATCGCGGGAAACACGAAGGACGCCACGGGCGCTTCGTTGACGGATTCATAGAGTAGCTCAAGCGCACGGCGTACCCACCCGCTAAGTTCGTGAAGCTGCCAGGGCGTGCCCGGCGTGCTAAACCAAAAATACAGCGCGATCTGTATCCGAGCTGCGATAATCACGTGAGTGAGTACGATCCCGATTCCGAGTCCAACCAAGCGCCGTCGCCACGCGATGGGCGTGGCCAATGCCAACGCGATGAACTCTGCTGTGGGCAAGTAACCTGTCAGGCGGGGGCTGTGGCTCGAATCGCCGATGTAACGGGATTTACTCAGCTTTGTGCTGACCACGGTGTCGGCCGAACGATTGGCGTGCGCGGCCGGCTCGAATGAAACTCGACCGCGATCTCCGTAGGTACCAAACGCGGCGTTCGCAACGTAGCGATAAGCGGTAGAGTATTTCGCGGACAAGCCCGGCCAGGGTATGGCGAAAAGCGTATAGCAAGTGCCAAACACCAGCGCGAAATACAAGATGGGGCTACGTTTTCGCATCGGAACCCGTCGTGGGCTTAGGTTCAGGCTTAGGGGTCATGGCGCGAACCCAGAGCAGCCAGAACAGAATGGGCAGGATGACGAACACCACTTGCCAGACTTCAACGTGCATCAACTCGAACGTCTGCATAGAAAACCAAACGCCGGTGTAGTAGAGGGTGATGATGCGAAAAAGATTGATGGCGAGAAGCACGAGCGTACCACCAATCATCCAGGCACACCGCCGCGTGAACGTCACAACAACCGGTGACGCAGCGACCAACAAGGCGAAGAAGACCGAAGGTTGAATCGCATCACACCCACGCTTGATCGAAAGCCCGAATCGCGACGATGTGACGGATACGCCGTTGGCCGACGCATCCTCGCCGAGTAGCCGAAGCACGGCGGCCGACAAACTCGCATTGGCCTCCAAGTACGAATCAAAATACGGCGAATCGGAAAACCAGCCGTAGAACAACGCGGTAAACCCACCCATCAGCAGGATCAGAACAACGACAAACCGCCGTGCAGGCCGGCGCGGACCCTTTCGGCGTCGCTTGCCGGTTGGGACGCTTCGGTTTGTGGCACCGGCATCATGTGAAATCTTGTCGCTCATGGCGATATCTCGCGGTCGCTTCCGGGCACAAACCCGAGAATCGGAAACGATGGCACCCTCGCGATGGCGCGCAACATAAGGAACTACCGACGCCGGGATTCGAACCTGGGGCCTCCGCGTCCACAGCGCGGCGCTCTAACCAACTGAGCTACGTCGGCTCAAGTCCTCAGAATAACGCGCGGCTTGCGTTTGGCCAAGTTGATGCGACCAAACGAAGTTGTTAAGAGGCGTCATGCCGTAATCGCCGGCACGCCTGGGGCCATGGGGACGCAGTCCTTCCCCCACTCTTCGGGAGTACCCGAAGAATGGGGCACCCGCTTCGGACAAGATTGGGCACCCCACGCTATCGAGTTCGCGATCAGCCATAAACCATTCCGTGGCCGTCACTTATCGGGCCTTGGTCGAGCCTACGCGGTATGGGAGCCGGCGTAAGCGTTGTCAGGCCTGATCGAAATGTCTTGGCCGAGGTCGTCAAAACTCACGCAGGTACCGGTTGTAGCCGACGCTCTTGAAAGCTGGATCATGCAACAGGCGACGACGACTTGACAACGCCGGTGTCGCTGCGATACCACTGTGATTTTCGGGGAAACCGACGTGAAAATTAGCTTCGACACCATCATGGCTCTCGCCGCGCTTCTGCTCCCCCTTGTGGACGCACAAGCCGCCGACCCTCCTGGACATCGAAACGTGTCCCACACGTTCGCGGTCGGGGACCGGTACCATCTGGAAGGCTTGAGCCAGAACACCAAGCGGCGGCATGTTTCGGCCGATGGTGATAACCAGCCCGATCTCAACCTGATCACGACGATCACATTCGGCTATGACGTCGAGATACTAGCGGTCACTGACGGCAGGCCCACCCGACAGCGCTGCCGGATGACGAAACTGATGGTCGATAACGGCACTGAGCGGCATTCTCTACTGGAAGGCACGCCCACGATACTCGTCTCCCTCCACGACAACGGCTTCACGAAGATCACCACGGAGCATGGCACGATCAGCGAACAGACGATGTCCGGACTGTATCACCTCATTCATCTGGAAAAACGCCGCGTCTACCCCGAAATGCTCGTCGCTTCGTCCGCACCGCGGCCACCCGGAGAGGAATGGGCTATCGCTAAACCGCTCGCGATCGACTATCTCAGCGAAAGGGAGCTGGACGTAGCGCCCGCCAGCGTTAGCGCCTCGGCGCGTTTTGTCGGCTCGGCAGACGTCGAGGGTACACCTTGTGAAG
>JAJRSR010000180.1 GCA_024278695.1 Planctomycetota bacterium
AAGCCGGACGTCGCGCACATGCTCGGCGCGCTCGAAGCCAACACCATCGACGATTTGTTCGCACCGATCCCACCGAAACTACGGCTCAAGACGGACCTCAACATCCCGGCCGGGATTAGTGAGTCCCAGTTGCTTCAGGATACGCAGTCGCTCGCCGCGAAGAATACGGACACGTCGCAGGCGGTTTGTTTTCTTGGCGGCGGCGCGTACGACCACTTCATCCCAACCGTGGTCGATGCCATGGCCGCCCAGAGTGAGTTTCTCACGGCGTATACCCCGTATCAGGCTGAGGCCTCGCAGGGCATGTTGCAGCTTTTCTACGAGTTCCAAACGATGGTCTGCGAGCTGACCGGTATGGATGTTGCCAACGCCTCGATGTACGAGTGTGCGACCGCCGCCGCCGAGGCCGTGATGATGGCCAAAACCATCACCCGGCGGAAACGTGTCGTCATCGCCGAATCCGCCCATCCCGATACGCTGGCCGTCCTTCACACGTACGCCGCGCAGCAGGACTTAGAGGTCGTCGTCGTACCCGCGCCGTCCGGCACGGTCGATGCCGACGCTTTCGCTGCGGCCATGAACGACGCGACGGCCGCCGTCGTGGTTCAATCACCCAATTTTTTCGGCTGCGTGGAGCGGCTCGATCTTCTGATCCCTAAGATCCATGGGTACGGTGCGCTGGCCATTGTCTCGACCGACCCGATCGCGTGTGGCGTGCTCAAAACACCCGGTGCCCTTAGCGCGGATATCGTCGTCGCAGAGGGACAGGCGCTCGGCGTGCCGTTGCAATACGGCGGACCCTACCTCGGTCTGCTTGCCTGCCGCGAGAAGTTCTTGAGGAAGATGCCCGGCCGTGTTGTCGGCCTGACCAAGGACACCGAGGGTCGGCGCGGGTTCTGCCTGACCTTGCAAACGCGCGAGCAGCACATCAAACGCCAACGGGCCACCAGCAACATCTGCACGAACCAGGGCTTGCTCGCGGTGCGTGCCGCGATCTACATGGCCGCGATGGGCAAAGCAGGGATCGAACAGGTAGCGTCGCAGTCGTTTGACAAGGCCCACTACGCCGCAAGCGAGATCGCCAAGCTCAGCGGGTTCGAGCTTCGGTTTGACGCGCCGTTTTTCAAGGAATTCGCGGTGCGGACGACGAAAGATGTGGACGCCCTACTGGCCTCTTGCCGTCAGCGCAACATCAACGCGGGCATCGGGCTGAAACGCTTTGACGAAAAACTGAGCGATTGCTTCCTGGTCGCGGTGACGGAACAGCGAACCCGGGGGCAGATTGACGAGTTGGTTTTGGCGCTACACGATGCGTAACGAAACTCGAAACTTGACCGGCATGCGCCGTCCGACGGCTGAGGCTTCGCGAGAGCATGGGACTGACGTGGATCGACATCGGCGTGCTGCTGCTTGTGGTGGTCACGGTCGCCGCCGCGGCGCTGTTTGCGTTCTTGGTATGGCGCAGCGGCTACGTTCGCGGGTGGCGGGCGGCACGGCACACGCCGCCGATCTGTCCCGCGTGCGGCTACAACATGACGGGGCTGTCCGAGTGCCGATGCCCGGAGTGCGGCGCGGCGTATCGGCTGGACCAGCTTTGGCGGATGCCGATCCATTGGGATCAGCACCGCGGCCAACCGCGCCAACCCGTTCCGGAAGCTGCTTCGGACCGGGTACCACAAACCGGCATGACGACAGACGAGGCGTTTACGAAAGAGGACAGAAAAATCGATGACAATGATCGTTGACCAGGATCAAGACGTGGAAACCGCCGCTATGGATCACCCGGTGTTGTTTGAGATCGGCTCGCCCGGCGCGTGCGGCGCGTCCCTTTCGGAATCTGACGTACCCACCGTCGATCGCTCGACCGCCCTACCACCGGAGCTCATCGCGACCACGAAGCCAAACCTCCCGGAGCTTGGCGAGCTGGACGTCGTGCGTCATTACAAACGCTTGGCCCACCGCTGTTTCAGCATCGACGGCAACTTCTACCCGCTTGGCAGTTGCACCATGAAGTACAACCCGCGCGTCAATGAACGCGTCGCGGCCATGCCCGGATTCGCCAACGTTCATCCGTACCAGGATGAATCCCAGACGCAAGGGCTACTGGAGATGATGTACCGGTTGCGCTGCGCGCTCGCTGAGATCGCCGGTCTTGCCGAGGTCACCTTGCAGCCGGCCGCCGGCGCTCACGGCGAGATGACCGGGCTGATGATGATCAACGCTTACCACCGGAGCCGCAGTGAGACCCGCAAGAAGGTGTTAGCCCCGGATAGCGCCCACGGCACGAACCCGGCCACTTGTGCGATGTGCGGGCACGAGGCGATCACGGTGAAATCGCTGGCCGACGGTCGCGTGGACCTCGCCGACCTTCGCGAGAAAGTCGATGGTGACACGGCCGCCTTTATGATTACAAACCCCAACACCGTCGGTGTGTTTGACGACCAGATCGCGGACATCGCCGCGATCGTGCATGACGCGGGGGCGCTGATCTACCTCGACGGCGCGAACATGAACGCGATCCTCGGTAAGACGCGTCCGGGTGACTTCGGCGTCGATGTCATGCACTACAACACACACAAAACGTTTTCCACACCACACGGCGGCGGTGGTCCGGGTGCCGGGCCGGTCGCGGTCGCGGAGCATCTGCGGGAGTTTCTACCCGTGCCGCAGGTCATCAAACGTGAAGACGGCACCTACGCGTGGTGCAGTGACAAAGAGAACACAATCGGAAAAGTGCGATCGTTCTTCGGGCAGATCGGCGTTCTGGTACGAGCGTACACGTACATTCGTTCGCTCGGGTGTGACGGTTTGAAGGACGTGGCCGAGAAGGCGGTGCTGTCCGCCAACTACCTCGCAGCCAGGCTGAAAGACAAGTACCACATGCCGTTCCCGCCGCCCTACGCGCATGAGTTCGTGACCGTGCCGCAGTTTTCCAAGACCGGCATCACGGAGAACGACATCGCCAAGCGGCTGATCGACTACGGCATCCATCCACCGACCATGAGCTGGCCGATCCACCACTGCCTGATGATCGAGCCGACCGAGACCGAATCCTTGGCCACGCTGGATTTGTTTGTGGACGTGATGCGCAAGATCGCCGACGAAGCCGTGAATGACCCGGACGTGGTCCGCGCCGCCCCACACAAAACACCGGTCCGCCGCCTGGACGAAGTCTCGGCCAGCCGCAAACCAAACGTCCGCTGGCGTTTCGAGTAGAGGAGGACTTTCGGGCAGAGGAAAACCAAAATCATGCGTCGCCGAAACACGACCGCCCCGATGTTCGGCACGCGTCGGCCCTGCGTAGGGCGGGCGCTGCCCGCCGCAAACCCCGTAAACCATGCCACTGTAATCAAGACGATCGGTACCTCTCGCGTGACGACAATCACACCACCACGAACCAGTGCATATCCTGATGGTATGCCAGCGCACCGACCGGGGACAAGCGCTATCAGAGCGGCCATACGGAACGGCGGGCAGTGCCCGCCCTACTTTTCTAATGCCAGCCGCAGGGTCAAGCCTGTCCGATACGCCCCGGGCCGCAGGCTTCAGCCTGCGCGACTTCACGGGTTTGGACCGACGCTCATCAAACCGTCACACGGCACAGAGTAGGTGACACGCATCGGCACTATTCGCATCATCCAAGACCCCGCACGCACCGGCCCGGAGAACATGGGCCGGGATGAGGCACTGCTGATGCGCGTCGGCCGCCGCGATTCACCGCCCACCCTGCGGCTCTACCAATGGAACCCGCCGACAATTTCACTCGGTTACTTTCAGCGCTACGCAGACTATGAATCACTGGCACCCCCGGCCGGTAATCTGGCGGTGGTGCGCCGTCAGACCGGCGGCGGCGCGATCCTCCACGATCAAGAACTCACGTACGCCCTCGCCCTACCGATCGATCATCCGATCCTAAGCGACGGCCCCAGCGCCGTGTACGACACGATGCACAAGACCATCATGGCATGCCTCAATGACGTCGGCATCACCTCGAACCAGTGCGGCGCGTCGGACGACTCCGGCGCGGCCAAGGGGCCATTCTTCTGCTTTGAACGACGGCACTGTCACGATGTGCTCGTGAGCGGTGAGAAACTCGTCGGCAGCGCCCAGCGCCGCACGAAGGAGGCCGTCTTGCAACACGGATCAATCATTCTCGGTCACCAGTTCCAACAGCAATCCACGGCGAGAGTAGATTCGCCCTGTGCCCCGATCATCAAGGCGCTACGCGCATCAATCCCCGACAAACTATCAAGAGCCATCGGTATCACCATCAGTCCCGACACATGGTCGCAAGAAGAACTGACCGAAGCAGAATCCCATACCAACAAACACGCAAGCGACGCGTGGCTACGCCGGACGTAGAAACGTGAGGCACACCACAGCCCGCCAGCATGCAATAGCACACCCTACCGGGAAAGTGCGAGCACCGACCGCTGCGTCGCGAAAACAGTTCCGGCGGGCAATGCCCTCCCTACCGGAGAAGCGAGAACCCGCCATGTCTTCCAAGCCCCTACACCTCATCATTCTCCGTGCCGATCATCAAAAACCCGTCGAGGCTTGCGCCTTGCTCGATGTTCAGCGCCGGCGCGCACAGACCGCCTTTGAGTGAACCGGTTTTGGTAATGGTACACGTGCCGCGCGACATGACGTCACCTTGGACTTTGCCTTTGATCGTAATCTTGCCGGCCTTTACTGCGGCCACGACATGCCCGCGTTTTTCTATGACGACATCGCCGCAGGTAAAGAACTCGCGCACGGCGTGGTATGATTTGACCTTAAAGTCTTCGAGGATCAGCCGCTTCTTGCAGTGCGGGCAGAAGATGGACATCGCACGCGCCGCGACTTCCGTAACTTCATCACAATAGGTACAGGTAACCCGCTTGACCGGCGAAAGTAATTTGGTACCGATTCGGGCCATTGCGGGCTCCGCCCTCGCCGCCGGCACACCTACCGGGCGACACGGCCACGACTCCATCAAAGGCGTCTACGGCGCATCCGCGCCATCCCCAAGCAGTCGTCCCTACTTCTTGCCCGCCATCGCGGGCTCTCTGTTCTTCGACGGCACAACGGCACCGGCCGGCTTCGACGCTTCCTTGGTCGCACCGCCGCCCTTGCCGTTCACACCAACCACGCAACGACCGATCAACACAGCACCCTCTGCGACCTCAAGGCGCTGCGCCTGCACATCGCCTTCGAGCCGCGCGGATGACGTCAACGAGACCTTGGTCCCCGCATCAATGTTTCCCGTCACGGTGCCGTCAATGCGAATCGCCCCGGCCTTGACGTTACCCTGAAGCGCAGCGCCGTCGGCCACGAGTAAATCACCCGTACTCGAAATCTCGCCTTCAAAACGCCCCAACAGACGCACACCCTTCTCGAAACTCAGCTCGCCTTTGAACACCGCATCCGCACCGATCGTTGTGGGATAGTTTCCCGAATCATCTGCCATGGTAACCCTCTCTATCCTGCCCGCCCCAAGTTGAATGTCGCCCTGGCCCCGCCCGGGAGACGCAAGCCCGGGATTATACCTAAGCCACCCCACGGCTCAACACACCCACAACTAATGCGACAAAAGATATCACAGGCGGCCACGGTATTGTGTCGTTTCGGACATACCCCAAGCACCTAGTTCCTCGGCAGCGGGCTTTTCACCCGACGGTCCGGAAAGAGCCAACCACGAGAACGCTCTCGCATGTTTTCGTGAAAACGGGAAAACTTCAAAGCGGGGTTGGCACGACGACCACTCGAATTGTAGTGTGAAGATGAGCCATCCTTTCGCGTTATGCGCTGTAAGGGAAGCTGGCAACTTCAACCACTATCGGTCCTCAAGGGGAGACCGGTACCACCGAAGCCCACGGCGCTTCGGCCAACGCCCGGGCAGGGCGACATTGCGGGGCGATTCTCGCTCGGCTGTGTACGAATCGGAGGGAACAACCACATGAAAACCGTGTCGAGTTTTATTAAGTCTTTCGTTCGCGAAGAGGAAGCGAACGCGGTTACTGAATACGCGATCATGCTCGGACTCATCGTCCTGGCGGCCGTCGGTGCCATCGGCGGCGTGGGATCGGGCGTATCCGGGACGTTTGCGGGGCTGGACGAAGGGGTGCAGGCATCCGCGCCACTCTAATCGTTTAGCCGAACACGAATACTACTCTGTGTCAGACCAACCGGGTCGATGAACGGTCATCGGCCCGGTTTTTTTGTATCACACCATAAGAGAATTGTGGAAGTTGAAGGGTTAGGCGTTGCGAATTCACGCTGGTGTCGCCGGATCACTCGCATACCGAGACCCAGATCAACCATTCAAACATGCAGGCAATAAAAAAGGCACGAGCGGTACCGGCACCCCTGCCTGGTGCCGACACTCGCCCGTACCTAAGTTCTGCGGCCAACGCGACCGCCAATAATTGTCTTTCCCCCCCTGCTTCCCCCTGCGAACTCGCTTCTTCTCCTCGGCTGCGTCATTGCAGCAGCCATAATGTTCGCAAAAGCGCGACCGGCAAATCTCCCAGGAGACGGGTCGGCCGCGCAGATGGTAACTTCCACCCCAGAAGTCACCACCGTTAACCCCTCGCCGAAACTTCCGACGACCCCCGAAACAGCTCCCTAAGGCCTGGAGCCCTATTGAAGACTTCTCCGCACCATCCAAAGCTCGCGGCCTTTCCGTCCGCTGCGGAAAAGACGGTCGAGCCACTCACCCCAGGTGGCTTGGGTTCGTCTTCACCAGTCCCATAAGGCATGGGCCGTGCCAGAACTGGTAACGGGGTTATTTTGTCTAGGAATCGCCGTTTTCGCACACGAAATGGGTGTTTTCACCCAAATTGGCGATCAGTTCGATTTCACCGAATTGGGCACACCAACCCCCACTTTACCCAACGAGGTGGGGAATAAGTGGGTACAACACCCCAACCTGCGCGCCCGTTCTCTAGGGTACCATCGTGCGGTCAGCGGCTATCGTGGGGTAGTGACCAACCGAAGCAGCTCATCTGGAGATAAGTCTGAGAGGCGATCCACGGCCAGGGCTGCGTCCGCAAACGCGGGGCGTGGGTGATGGATCAAGACGGCCACACCAACCGCCCCGGCACGCACGGCAGCCGTCACACCTGCGGGGGCATCCTCGATCACGACACACCG
This sequence comes from Planctomycetota bacterium, assembly GCA_024278695.1. Classification (GTDB taxonomy): domain Bacteria; phylum Planctomycetota; class Phycisphaerae; order UBA1845; family UBA1845; genus JAJRSP01. Next base: position 7,135 of record JAJRSR010000180.1, read on the forward strand.
ACTTGGTGGCATACCCAATGCGGCACACGCCTTGGTGAATACCTCGGGATCGGGCTTGCCGCGCGTGACTTCATCCCCGCTGATGATCGCGTCGAAACATTCCACCAGCGACATCTCCGCAAGCACCAGATCGATATTCGCACGAGGGGCCGACGATCCGATCGCCAGTTTCACACCTCGATCAACCAAAGCCCGCACCAGCAACAGCGCCCCCTCAACCACCGGCGCCTTGCCCCGAACCAACCCACGATAGATTTCCTCTTTCCGGTCGGCCAGCGTTTGCAAACGCGCCGGTGACACCTCGCCAAATAGCAAGGGGATGATATCGCGATTCTGCCGCCCAAACGTACTGGCCACCTGCGATTCGGACACGGATAGCCCGTGCTCCTCGGCCATGAGCTTCCAACTCATTAGATGGGCATCTGCAGAATCCACCAGCACGCCATCCATGTCAAAAATCACGCCGGCGGCATCGTTGTCAGTATCGCTCACGTCTATTCCGCCTTTTTCCGCCTTTTTCAAACACGACACTTCCAACATCGCCAAAGGGCATCCAAACCTTACGCGAGTCGCTACGACCAACCTGCCGATCAAAGATGGAACGGCGGGTGGCCCATAGCTCAAGCGGGTGGCCCATAGCTTTAGCTGTGGGGGACGCGAATCGAAAACCGTCCGACTCCCACACGTCGAAGGGTTCGAGTGTACAACGACCGCAACACCATGACCAACCCCCAACCCACCACACACACACCCGAGGATACGCCGTCGGCGCTGCGCGGTTGGCTGATGCTGTTCGCGGCCAGCTTCTTACTCTATGGCCTCACGAGCAACCGGGGTGCCCAGTGGCAAGACTCCGGCGAGCACATCTGGCGTATCATCACCGGGAACGTCCTCAATGAACGCGGGCTCGCGCTGTCGCACCCGCTGCATTATTACTTAGGTCGCCTCGCCAACGCACCGGGGCTGCGAGCCCCCGCCCACGCGATCACACTGGTCAGTGCGCTGGCCGGCGCGGTGGCAGTCGCCAACGCCTACGGCTGCGTGCTCACACTCACGCGCTGTCGCATAGCTTCAGCGGTCGCCGCGATCTCGCTGGCACTAGCGCACACCATCTGGCAGATGGCGACGATCACCGAAACCTACACCCTCGTCATCGCGCTGCTCTCGGCGGAGCTCTGGGCGTTGGTGCTGTTTCAGAAAACCGGCAAGCCGAAGTTCGCGCTGTTCATGGCGCTGATGAACGGGCTCGGTATCGCCAACCACATGCTGGCCAGCCTGACCACGCCGTTGGTGCTCGGTATCGCGATTGGCGCGCTGATGCAAAAGCGGCTATCGATCAAGCACATGCTCGCGGGCGCGGGACTGTGGCTACTCGGTTCGCTTCCGTATAGCGCGCTGGTGTTTACGGAGTGGCGGAGCACCGGAGACCTTTCGGGTACGCTTTCCTCGGCACTGTTCGGGCGGGACTTCGCACCGGCCGTGATGCAGTTCCTACCCAACGCGCGAAACGCGGCTGTCACCGTCAGCTTCGTCCTGCTGAACTTTCCAAACCTCTTACTTCCACTGGCGGTGGTCGGCATGCGCAGCGCCTGGCGCAACCGTAAACGCCGCACCGATACATGGCTTCTCGCCTTGGTGCTGGTGATTCACGCGGGCTTTGCCGCTCGATACAACGTCATAGACCAACACACGTTTTTTCTGCCGACGTACCTACTGCTCTGCATGCTCGGTGGGGTTGGTTTGGCAAACCTACTCGACAAAGCAACAACGGCTCGTCGCCGAACAATCATCATGCTCGCAGCGGCGTCGCTCGCGATCACGCCGATCATCTACGCCGTCGCCCCACGTATGGCGCGGTCGCTCGGCGTTTTGAGTGCCATCGAGCGGCACAAACCCTACCGCGACGACTACACCTACCTGCTCACGCCCTGGTCGTTCGAAGAGACGTCGGCCGACCGCATGGGGCGCCGCGCCGAGGAACTCGCGGCGGATGGAGCCGTCATCATCTTCGAAGATGCCATGGCCAAGGGCGCACTTCGGTACCACCTGCGCCGACGCGAGCCGGGCGTGATCAAACTCATGCCGGCAAGCGACGTGAAGGACATTCAAGCGCTAGCCGCAAAGAGCGTTTCGATCGTACTCGTCCCGCGAGACCGAAACGCACCGGCCACACCCGCACCAAACGGCGGATGGCACCGCAACGGCGATCTCTACACGGATCGGCCAAACGATCCAAAGCCGGGACAATGACCCAGCATCGCGAAACGGAACGCCTTCCGAGAGGTGCGCTCTTTGCTCCCCGAGCCGCGGGGTTCACCCTACGCGGCATCCCCGGTCTTGACCGTGGCAAGAACTTCGTGGCACCGCACGGTTTCCCCAATTTCGACCATCACACGACACTGTAGCGCCGCGCGGGCTGAAGCCACGCGGCTCAGGGGCATCCGAAACTCGGCTCCAACCGCACAGGCTCACCCGCCCTCCAAAAAATCACACCTTCGCCATTTACAAAGCAATTCGTATCGGCTGCGCAACGGAATCGGAAGTTCTAGAGATTCTTGAAACTGCGGCCTCTGTCGTGCGTCGAAGGGGTGGATTCAGAGGTACGAGGTGGTATGCTGCGCCGGTGCGGCGTCACAGTCGGTAACGGCACACGTATCGAGGCGGCTGTCAGAGCGAAAGAGCGCCGCGAGCTAATCGAAAGGGTCAGGAACATGAATCGCCAACTACATACACCACACGCGAACGAAACGACGAGACTGCACATCAAGATGGCAGCCCAAACTGACGTTTGTTCTCCAATAGTCGTTCGGCCTCTTGCACCCCTCCTTGCTAAAGAGGGGCCGGGGGAGGTTCTTTCCGTGTCGAAGAACCCCCCTCGATCCCCCCTTGGTAAGGGGGGAAGACAGAACGCCAGCCTTATGGGGTACGGAACGCGTGTTCTTGTCGCAATGACTTTGGCTTTCGCGCTAGTCACACCTGCGCACGGCGCGGATGAGTCCACCATGCTGACGATCTACAGCACGGCACGGCCGGGTGCGATCCCTGCGGACCTCTACAAACCTTCGACACGCGGCGGACGCAATCAAAACGCCTACATGATGATCCCCGGTTACGCCGTCGTGAAACAAGAGCGCGACATGACGCTTGATGGCAACCGGGTGTCGCTGCGTTTTTCGGATGTGGCCGCTCAGATTGATCCGACGACGGTCTCCTTCTCATCTTTGACGGATCCGCTGGGCACGCATGTACTCGAACAGAACTACCAGTTTGACCTCGTGAGCGCGGAAAAGCTGATGGAGCGTTACCTCGACCGGAAAATCACGGTCGAACAAGTCCAGGGCGATAAGGTGGAGACGTTCACCGGTACGCTACTGAGCACAGGCGGCGGGCTGATTCTGAAGGGCAACGACGGACGCGTGCAGGTCATCAACGGCTATTCCAACGTGCAGTTTCCCGAGCTACCGGGCGGGCTGATCTCCAAGCCGACGCTGGTGTGGGATGTCACGACAAAAAAGCCCGGCAAGCACCGCGTGCGCGTGACGTATGAGACGAAGGCGACGACCTGGTGGGCCGACTACAACGTGGTGTTTACGCCGGGCAAAGATGCGAACAGCGGGCTGCTGGATTTCGGCGCTTGGGTGAGCATCGTGAATCAATCCGGCGCGACGTACAACAACGCCAAGCTCAAGCTGATCGCGGGAGACGTGAACCGTGCGCCGCAGCCGGAACGGCGGCACGCGCGCCGGACCATGGACATGGCCATGGCATCCGTTGCTGGAGAGGCCGGCTTCCAGGAGAAATCCTTCTTCGAGTACCATCTGTACACACTCGGACGACCAACCACGCTGCCGGATAATTCCACAAAGCAGGTCGAGTTGTTTCCCACTGCGCGCGGCGTGCCGTGCGAGAAGGTGATGGTCTACTACGGGCTTTCCAGCGGGTACCACGGCGGCTACGGAAAACCGATGACGGACCGCAACTTCGGCGTGCAGGCCAACAAGAAAATCGACATCTACCTACGGCTGAAGAACGAGAAAGAAATCGGTATGGGTATGCCGCTGCCATCCGGACGGATTCGCGTGAGCCAGGTAGACACGGCCGACGATAGTCTCGAGTTCATCGGTGAGGACACGATCGACCACACGCCCAAAAATGAGGAAATCCTCATCAAGCTCGGCAGTGCGTTTGACGTCGTCGGGGAGCGGACACAGGTTGATTTCAAGGTCGATACGCGTCGTGACCGGATGGAAGAAACAATCGAAGTCAAGATCCGAAACCACAAGGAGCAGGCGGTCAAGGTGATTGTTAAAGAAAACCTGTACCGCTGGACCAACTGGACGATCACCGAATCGACGCACAACTACATCAAGGCCGACGCACGAACGATCCACTGCCCCATCGAGGTCCCCAAAGACGGCGAAGTGACCGTGCGCTACACCGTGAAGTACACTTGGTAGCAACCACGGGGCGTATGCGAGCGGGCTTGGTGGCGCGGCAGGGCATCACACAGCATTTGACATTCGCGTGACAGCGCGTGTGCGTTTATGATCCGACGCCGTGGCCAACCCCCGAATCAACCTTGTGCTCGTGATTGCGGCGCTCTTCTTCGTGGGCATGGCTTGTGTTAGTTTTTTCGTGCCGGTGTCCCTGCCGTTTCGCATCCGTGCGACGGACTGGGGCGTGCTTCACTTCTATGACGGGCGGCTGCGCGTGTTCTGGATCGAGTCGCGAGACGACCCGATCGTGGTGAAAAACTTTGAGCTCGGGCCGAACTTACGCGTGGTCACACCCTTCGAAGATACTCCGCCACTACCGGTCGGTGCCGTGGGACCGGAACCACCCAGGATTCGGCCGCCAGCCACCTTGCGCATTGGCAACCGCCGCGCGGTGCGTGATTTTGGCGGACGCTGGCGATGGAGACCGATTCAAACATCCAACACGAGCGTGCCGGTCCAGTTCAACTACATCCGCGTCCCCACATGGCTACCGGTGGTCGCCCTGCTCATCATGCCGACGCACGGCATCATTCGCGGCCCCTGGGTGCAGCGCCGGCGGCAGCGGCACAACCAATGTCAGCACTGCGGCTACAACCTTCAAGGACTCCCCGAGCCGCGCTGTCCCGAATGCGGCTCACCCATCGAAAAACCCACGGCTTGACCACCGGGTCGGTTCATGCAGACTAAGGCTTGAGTCAACACGACCATAGACCCTCACCATGCCAAACGCCCTACGAATCCTAGATGCCAACTACAACCGAGCGCGTGAGGCGCTGCGGGTGATGGAGGACTACGCCCGCTTCGCACTCGACGACGCCGCGATGTCCGGAGCCATCAAACAGATGCGGCATGATCTCCGGGCGAGCATTCCGGACGCCATGCACGAGTCGCTCGTACGCAGCCGTGACATTGTCACCGACGTCGGCCGGGATGTGTCCACGGCGGCGGAGCTATCTCGTGAGACGCCGCGAGACGTCGCGGTGGCCGCGTGCAAACGTCTGAGCGAGGCGCTTCGGACGATGGCGGAGTACGGAAAAACGCTCGATGCGGCGCTGGCGGACGCACTGGAACGGCTCCGCTACCGGGGCTATGAACTGGAACGGCGGCTGTGCGTCACAGCGTCCGCACAGGACCGGATGGCGAAGTTGCGGCTCTATGTGCTCATCACCGAGGCTTTGTGCGGTGGGGACTGGCTCGCGACGGCCGAGGCCGCCCTGCGCGGCGGCGCGAACGGCCTGCAACTGCGAGAGAAGGGGTTACCCGACGCAGAACTCGTGACACGCGCCATACGGCTGACCACACTCTGCCACGATTACGGTGCACTGTGCTTCATCAACGATCGCGTAGACATCGCGGCAATCAGCGGTGCGGATGGTGTACATCTCGGGCAGGATGATGTCTCCATCGCCCAGGCCCGGCGCTGGCTCCCGGCCAGCGCGATCATAGGGCTTAGCACGCACACACCTCAGCAAGTCGATGCCGCAGTCATCGCGGCACCCGACTACATCGCCGTGGGACCGGTCTTCTCCAGCAATACAAAACCGCAAGACCACATCGCAGGGCTGGAAACGCTGACTCACGCAAAAAAAAGCTCCGCCCTGCCGCTTGTTGCGATCGGCGGCATCACCACGAAAAAAGCAGATGCCGTGCTCACCGCCGCTGACTGTTGCCTGTGTGTATGCTCGGCCGTCATCTCCGAGCCCGACGCCGCACAGGCTTGCCGAGGCTTCATCCGTGCGATTGAAGCGCACCAGCCACCGGCCACGCCCGATAAATGAACCGCCACGAATATCCGTACTGAAGCTGTAGCGAATGGCGTGATCGCCCCAATCCGATAACACCGCACCACTAGGCCGCAACACTCCCCACAGCGTCCTTCCTGGCTTCGCTCTCGAAGTGCGTCACGATGTGGCACGGCGCGTGAGCCACATTGAATCGCAACCGGATTTAGGCAAACAGACCCTCCACGACCGCCGATAGAGATATGGGCTGTTTGGCTAGCTTGGGCGAGACCGGCCTATCGCCGTTACTGCCTAAATGACAAAGAGTTACGATCGCGCCACATTGACTCGACACTGCGCGATTCCTAGTATCTTTTGGGACTTTTCGGTAGTTCTTGCTGCCGAACGAACGAACGACGAAAACGGCGGGTCGTGCGGTCGATGGGCACTCGACTCGAACGACTCGCAAACGGTGAGATTCGAAAACGGCGCGCGGTGCGCTGGTTTCTGGAAGGCAAGGGTGATCGGCCATGACATCTGCATCTGACATCTATTCTGTCATCAAAGAGAACACGAGCAAGGATCGGTTTCGCGAGCAGCACTGGGAGGGCTCGTTCGACGACTACTTGGAAATGGTGGTGGCCTCACCGCGAATTGCCCGCAACTCGTTCCAGCGCATCTACGACATGATTATGCACTTTGGGTGCGAGCGTTACACCAACCTGCGTCAGGAAATGGTGCGTTACCACTTCTTCTCGGACCCGATCGATCATGGGGCCGACGCCATTTTCGGCTTGGACCTCGCCCTGATGAACCTCGTGGACTTTTTCAAGTCCGCAGCCCACCAATACGGTACGGAGCGCCGCATCCTGCTGCTGCACGGACCGGTGGGTTCATCCAAGAGCACGATCGCACGCCTGCTCAAGAAAGGCCTGGAATACTACTCGCGCCTCGACGAGGGCACGCTGTATACATTCTCGTGGGTGGTGGATGATGAAGACGGCAAGAAAGTCGTCTTCCCGTGCCCCATGCACGAAGAACCGCTGAAGTTGATCCCGATCGAGGCGCGAAAGGAAGTGCTGACCAAGATCAACGAGGGTCGAAACGAAGGCGAGCGTGTGCGTCTCGAAGGCGCACTCGATCCGTTCTGCCGAAAGATGTTTGACGACTTGCTCATCAAATACGACGGCGACTGGCACGAGGTCATCAAACATATCCGCGTGCGTCGCATGATCCTGAGCGAAAAGGACCGCATCGGCATCGGCACGTTCCAACCAAAGGACGAGAAAAACCAGGACTCGACGGAACTCACCGGCGACATCAACTACCGCAAGATCGCCGAGTACGGCACCGATAGCGATCCGCGCGCCTTCAACTTCGACGGCGAGCTTAACATCGCCAACCGGGGCCTGATCGAGTTTATCGAGGTGCTCAAGCTGGACGTTGCGTTCCTGTATGACTTGCTCGGTGCCTCTCAAGAGCACCTGATTAAACCGAAAAAGTTCGCCCAAACGCACATTGACGAGGTCATCATCGGGCACACGAATGAGCCGGAGTACAAGAAGCTCCAGTCGAACGACCTGATGGAAGCCTTCCGCGACCGTACCATCAAGATCGACGTTCCCTACAACATCGCGCTCAACGACGAGATCGCGATTTACGAAAAGGACTTCAACAAAGAACGCATCCGAGGGATCCACATCGCGCCGCACACGATCGAGACGGCCGCCATGTGGGCGGTGCTCACCCGACTGGACGAGCCGAAAAAAGCCGGACTCACCATGATGCAAAAGCTGAAGCTCTACAACGGCAAGAGCATCCCCAACTTCACCGAAGACTCCGTGCGTGAGCTACGCGACGAAGCCCCGCGCGAGGGCATGCAGGGCATCAGCCCGCGCTACATTCAAGATAAACTCTCGAATGCCCTCGTCAGCGATCAGGCCATCCAGGAAAAATGCATCAACCCGTTCATGGTGATGAATGAACTGGAGAGCGGGCTTTCGCACCACAGCCTCATCACCGACGAAGAGCTCAAGACGAAATACCGTGAGATGCTCGGCTTGGTACGTGAGGAGTACGAAGACATCCTCAAGTCCGAGGTGCAACGTGCGATCAGCGCCGACGAGGACGCCATCGCCCGGCTCTGCTCCAACTACATTGACAACGTGCGGGCCTACACCCAGCACGAAAAAGTGCGCAACAAATACACCGGCAAGGACGAACCGCCGGATGAGCGCCTGATGCGTTCGATCGAAGAGAAGATCGACATCCCCGAAAGTCGAAAAGACGACTTCCGCCAGGAAATCATGAACTACATCGGCGCGCTGTCACTGGACGGCAAGAAGTTTGAGTTCCAGACCAACGCCCGACTGCACAAGGCGCTCGAGCTCAAACTGTTCGAGGACCAACGCGACACGCTGAAGCTCAAGAACGTGGTCTCCGGCGTGGTCGATGACGAAACGCAGGCGAAGATCGACGTGGTGAAGCAGCGGCTCATCAAGTACTTCGGCTACAACGAAACGAGCGCGACCGACGTGCTCAACTACGTGGCCAGCATCTTCGCACGCGGTGACACAAAGACGGAAGAGTAGCCGCTACGGTTATTGTGTTTGTCGCGCCGGGCGCTGGATCGTGACTGCCCCGGCGCGGCCGGCACCAGGTTTGGTTGGATCACAAGGTGCAGGTGTGGCTGAACAGGTTGGGATTCGATGATTCTTCAGATCAACAACGACCATCAGCGTTTCCGAAAGATCGTCAAGGGACGAATCAGGAAGGAACTGCGCAAATTTCTGACGCGCAGCGAGCTACTCGGTCGCGAAGGCAAGAAGTACATCAGCATTCCCGTCAGCGGAATCGAGATTCCCAACTTTCGATACGGCGACAACAGCGACGGCGGCGTCGGGACGGGTGAGGCGAAACCGGGTGATTCAGTCAACGAAGACGGCGAAGCCGGTCCCGGCGGCGACCAGCAAGGGAACCACATTCTTGAAGTGGACGTGAGCCTCGATGAGCTGGCCGAGATCCTCGGAGAAGAGCTCAAACTCCCCCGTATCGAGCCCAAGGGCAAGCACAGCATCACCTCCGAGCGGGACAAATACAGCGGCGTGCGGCAATCGGGACCGGAATCCCTACGCCACTTTCGGCGTACCTTCCGCAAGGCCCTTCGCCGGCAGATCATGGCCGGCATGTACAACCCGAAGTCGCCGCGGATCATCTTCGAAAGATCCGACAAGGTCTACCGAAGCTGGAAGACCATCCTCAGCCCGCAATCCAACGCCGTGATCATCTACATGATGGACGTGTCCGGCTCGATGGGTGACGAACAAAAAGAACTCGTCCGCCTGGAGGCGTTCTGGATCGACGCGTGGCTGCGGCGTAACTACCAGGGTATCGAGAGCCGCTATATCGTCCACGACGTCCGCGCGGGCGAGGTCGATCGCGACACGTTCTTCCGTATTCGTGAGGACGGCGGCACGCGCATCAGCAGCGCCTACCGATTGGCCCGCGAGATCATCGAAAAGCAATACGCCCCGACGGAGTGGAACGTTTACCTGTTCCATTTTTCCGACGGCGACAACAGCAGCGAGTCCGACAGCCGTGAGTGCTGCGCGATGGTCCGCGACCACCTCGTGCCCTCACTCAACATGTTCGGCTATTGCCAGGTGGCCAGCGCCTACGGCAGCGGCAATTTCATCAACGTCGTACACGAACACCTGTCCGACGTCGAAGCGGTCATCACCAGCCGCGTCAACAACAAAGACGACATCTACGATAGCATCAAGGCATTCTTCGCACCGGGGAGGTAGTCGGCTATGATCAAACTCCCCAAAGAAATCGCCCAGCAAGCCGAGCGCATCGCCAAGATCGCCCGCAAGCAAGACCTCGACTTCTTCCCTACCGTTTTCGAGATGCTCACGGCCGAACAGATTTCGCAGGTCGCGGCGTACGGCGGCTTTCCCACGCGCTACCCGCACTGGCGTTTCGGCATGGAGTACGAACGCCTACGAAAACAGCACAAATACGGGCTCGGCAAGATCTACGAGATGGTCATCAACAACGACCCGTGCTACGCCTACCTGCTCAACGACAACATGATGGTCGACCACAAGACCGTCATCGCCCACGTCTACGGGCACGGTGATTTTTTCAAGCACAACCACTGGTTCAGCAAGACCAACCGCAAGATGATGGACGAGATGGCCAACCACGCCACGCGCGTGCGCCGCTACACGGAACGGCACGGGCAGGACCGCGTCGAGGCCGCCATCGATACGTTTCTATCACTCGAACGGCTCATTGATCCGCACTCGATGTTCATGCGCAGACGCGCAAGCCACATCGAGGCAACCCCCGGTGTGACGGCACCGGAGGCATCGACCGCTGTGCGTTACCCGGCCAAGAGCTACATGGATCGCTACATCAACCCGCCGGACCAGATGGCCACCGACCGTGAAGCCATCCAAGAACGAGAAGTAAAAGCCAACCAACGCTTCCCCGAGAACCCCACGCGCGACGTGCTCCTGTTCTTGCTGCAACATGCACCGATGGAAGACTGGGAGGCCGACCTGCTTACGATTATCCGCGAGGAAGCCTACTACTTCGCACCGCAGGGGCAGACAAAAATCATGAACGAAGGGTGGGCCAGCTACTGGCACTCGACCATGATGACCAACTACATCTTGGAAGACAGCGAGGTCATCGACTACTGCGAGCACCACTCCGGCACACTCGCGACGAGCCCAGGGCGACTAAACCCCTATAAACTAGGTATCGAACTGCTCAGGGACATCGAACGCCGATGGAACACCGGCAGGTACGGCGCTGACTACGACGCCTGCGACGACATGGCCGAGCGACGCCATTGGGGCAAAGACCAAGCGCCGAAGGAGCGCATCGTCGGCAGAGGCTCACCCGGTCGCGAGAAGATCTTCGAAGTGCGCTCGATCCACAACGACGTGACGTTCCTCGATGAGTTCCTGACGCCGGAGTTCGTGGAAGATCAGGACTTGTATCATTACCGGCAAGACCCAGCCACCGGCCGCATGGTCGTCGTCAACCGCGACTTCCGCCAGATCAAAGCGCAGCTACTGTTCATGCTCACCAACCACGGGCAACCCTACATCTATGTGATGGACGGCAACTACCGCAACCGTGGCGAGCTTTACCTGGGCCACCACCACAACGGTGCCGACATCGAGATCAAGTACGCCGTCGAAACGCTAAAACAACTGTTTAACGTCTGGAAGCGCCCCGTCCACCTCCACGCCCGCATCGACGACGAGCCGATCCTCTTCAGCTTCGACGGCGAGAAATCCGCACAACAACGCGTCGACGACGACATCGACCCGCCGGCCAATCAGTTTTGACCGCACAATGAC
>JAJRSR010000181.1 GCA_024278695.1 Planctomycetota bacterium
ACAGCCCGCCGCCGCATCGAAGGCGCGGACGAAGTCGTCGCGTGTGATCTTCCGGCCGTGCTCACCATCGAAAAGGGCTTGGTCGAGCCGCGATACCCGTCACTACCCAACCTGATGAAGGCCAAGAAGAAGCCCGTCGCGGTGCTCACCTCGGCCGACATCCCCGGCGAGAACGCCAACGAAGCCGGGACAGACTTTCTCTCCGTCGAGCCGCCGCCGCCGCGTCCGGAGTGCCACATGATCGAGGGAGAACCGGCGGACATGGCCAAGGAACTGGCACGGGTACTGCGTGAGGAGGCGAAGGTCATATAGCTATGGCAAATAACATTCTTGTATTTATCGAACAACGTGACGGTAAGATTCTACCGGCCTCCTTCCAGCTCTTAACCCTAGCCGGCGATCTTGCGGCTTCCACCGGCGGACAAGCCGAAGCCTGCCTGGTCGGCAGCAGTGTCGATGGGCTGACTCAATCGGTGGCCGAGGGCGGTGCGAAGAAAACGTACGTCGTGGACGATGCCGAGTTGGCGATGTACCGGGCGATGCCCTACACGGCTGCGGTCTGCGCCGTGATCGCCGAAGCTGCTCCGAAGATCGTACTCGTGCCAACTTCGGCGATGGGTCGTGACTTAGCCGCCCGCGTGGCGGCAAGGCAACGCGCGGCACTGGCGATTGACTGCACCGAGGTGTCGTTGGATGGCGATGACCTGCTGGCCACCAAGCCGATGTACGCCGGCAAGCTCACGGGCAAGTTTTCGTTGTCCGGCAGCCGGCTTCAGATCGCAACGATCCGATCCAACGCCTACAAGGCGGCGGAGCCTCAGTCGGGGGCGTCCGCTGATGTCGTCAAGGTAGCGCTCTCGCTTTCCGACGCCGACAAACGCCTGAAGATCAAAGAGATCGCGGCCACCAGCTCCGGCGTGAAGGACGTGACCGAGGCGGACGTCGTGGTTTCCGGCGGACGGTCGATGAAATCCGAAGACAACTTCAAGCAACTGTATGAACTGGCGGAGCTGCTCGACGGTGCGGTCGGCGCGTCGCGGGCCGCCTGCGACGCGGGCTATCAGCCGCACTCACGGCAGGTCGGCTTGACGGGCAAGGTCGTCACGCCGGTACTGTACATCGCGTGCGGTATCGACGGTGCGATCCAACACTTAGCTGGCATGCGCGGCAGCAAGGTGATCGTGGCGATCAACACAAAGAAGGACGCACCGATTTTCAACGTATCGACGTACGGCTGTGTTTGTGATCTGTTTGAACTCGTGCCACTGTTGACGGAAGAGATTCGCCGGCTCAAGGGCTAAAACGACTCTGGGGCTAACCCGCTGACGACGAGCTAGCGCCGTTCCCGATAAGTTCGGCACTCTGGCCGGGTTCCCGGATTCGCGTCCCCCACAGCTAAAGCCATGGGCCACCCGGTCCATGAGCCAAACGACGTCGAATCGCCGGGGCTGATTGAGTGACCGTGCTCGACCGCCACAGCGCGCCGCATGGGTACTACCGAAAAGGATAGCAACGATGGGTCCGATCTTTATGGTTCTGCTGCTGCTTGTGGGGTGGGGCATCTTTGCCTACTCGGCGTTGCGGCGGTGGAAGCTGCTGATGGTTGGGGCACCGGCCAAGCCGCTGGACCAACCCGGAAAACGCGTCGCGCTTGTCTGGAAGTATGCGATCCAACAGGTCCGCATGCGGCGCTACCCGCTCGCGGGCATCGCCCACATGATGATCTTTTCCGGGTTTGTCGTGCTGCTGCCGCGCACGCTGATCCTCTGGGGGCGCGGGTTTGACGCGTCATTTGATCTGTGGGTGCTCGATCCCGCGCAAACGCTTGGCAAGGTCTATTCCCTCCTCAAAGATGTGTTCGCGGTATCCGTGATGATCGGCACCTGCGTGTTCGTCTACTTCCGCGTGATCAAGCGGCTCAAACGCATGACGCTAAGTACGGAAGGGCTTGTCATACTTTGCATCATTCTCGTGATGATGCTGGCGGACATTTTCTATGACGGTGCCACGCTGGCCAAGAACGCGCTCGCCGCGACAACGGCTATCGAGTTCGTCTGGTATGAGCCGGCAGGTTCACTGGCGAGTTTGATCGTGCAGGGTCTTCCCGACGGCATACTCACCATCATCGCACACCTCGGCTTTTGGACGCACTCGGCACTGGTGCTGGTGTTTTTGAACCTGTTACCCTATTCGAAACATTTTCACGTCATCACCGGCATCCCGAACGTGTACGCCCAGAGCCTCGCTCCGGTGGGTCGCTTGCCCAACCTGGAAGACATCGAGGGCATGCTCGAACGCGAGGAAACACTGGGCATCAAGCGCATTGACCAGTTTTCGCGCAAGGCGATTCTTGATTTTTACACCTGTACGGAGTGTGGCAGGTGCAGCGATCACTGCCCGGCCACCCAGACCGGGAAGAAGCTATCGCCGAAACACTTTACGATTGATCTTCGTAATTTCCTGTACCAACATGATGAAGCACTCGTCGCGGCAAACGGTCAGACCACGAACGAGGAATCAGGGGGTGAAGCGGCTGAAGGCGAGGCCCCGGCGCACATGATAGACCTCGTGGACGGCGTGATTGATCCGGAGGTGCTCTGGGCGTGTACGAGTTGCCGGGCGTGCGAGCAGGAGTGCCCGCTGTTCATCACCTACGTCGATAAGATCGTGGATATGCGGCGTTACCTCGTGCAGGAGCGCGGCGAGTTTCCCAGCGAGCTACAGACCGCGTTCCGCAGTTTGGAATCCACGGCCAACCCGTGGGGCTTCCCCGCAGAAGACCGAGCCGGGTGGGCCGACGGACTCGACGTCAAAACGCTTGCGGAACACGGGGACGCGGAGGTGATCTTCTGGATTGGTTGCGCCCCCGCGTATGATGACCGCGCCAAGAAGGTCACGCGAGCAACGGCGAAGCTGATGCAAGAGGCCGGCGTGGACTTTGCGATCCTCGGGCCGGAGGAACAGTGTACCGGCGACCCCGCCAGGCGCGGCGGCAACGAATACCTCTTTCAGATGCTCGCGGCCGCGAACGTGGAAACGCTCAACGGCTACGGCGCGGAAAAGAAAACCATCGTCACAACCTGCCCGCACTGCTTCAACACGCTGGCCAATGAATATTCCGACTTCGACGGGCACTACGAGGTCATCCACCACTCGACGCTGCTCGCGAAGCTGATCGACGAAGGTAAGCTGACGCCAAAAAACCGGGTAGACAAAAAAGTCGCCTGGCACGACTCCTGTTACCTAGGCCGGTACAACGAAGTCTACGAAGACCCGCGCGACACACTGAAGAGCATCCCCGGTCTGACCGTGCTCGAACCGAAGGAGACGCGCGATCGCGGTATGTGCTGCGGCGCGGGCGGCGCGCAGATGTTCAAGGAAGAGGAAGAAGGTACGGAGCGCGTCAACATCTTGCGCACCGAGCAACTGCTCGACACGAAACCGGATTGCGTCAGCAGCGGCTGCCCGTTCTGCGCGAGAATGATCACCGACGGACTCGCCAGCAAGGACCGCGAAGACATCCCGCAGTTGGACATCGCCGAGTTGCTATTGCAATCGGTGATGGATGAGGAGCCGCAGGCGTAAACACGCACCAAACACGACACGACGGTCCACGATTTGGACCATAACGCTTATCAAGAGGAAAGAAGAAAGACCATGACCATCGGACGTAAGATTGCGAAATGGACCAACGAGCTTCGGTACGAAGACCTCCCCGAAAAAACGATCCACGAGGTGAAACGGCGCGTGATTGATTCGCTGGCGACGACGCTGGGCGCGTACGCGTCTCGCCCGGCGATGGTCGCGCGGGCCAAGGCGATGGCCGTGAGTGATCCGGTACCGGCCGCCACGGTCTGGGGCACGAAACACAACACGACACCGGACCTCGCAGCGTTTGCCAACGCCACGATGGTGCGCTACCTCGACTACAACGATACCTACCTCAGCCTCGAACCGGCGCACCCCTCGGACAACATCCCATCTGCCGTCGCGGTCACGCAAAACGCGACCAAGACCGGCAAGGATATGATCCTCGCGACGGTGATCGGGTATGAAGTGCAGTGCCGTCTGTGCGACGCGGCCAGCCTCCGTGCGGGTGGTTGGGATCATGTCACCTACGGCGCGCTCTCGACCGCGATGATCGCGGGAAAACTGTGGGGGCTCTCGGAAGATGAGCTGGAGCACGCGCTCGGGCTGGCCGGCGTGTGCAACATCACCACGCGGCAGACGCGCACCGGGCAGATCTCCGATTGGAAGGCGTGCGCCTTTGCCAACGCCGGAAGAAACGGCGTGTTCGCAGCGGACCTGGCACGGCGCGGGCTCACCGGCCCGAATGAAATCTTCGAAGGACCGAAGGGGCTGATGAACCAGTGCGACATCCCCGGCGCTGCGGACCTCGTGCTTGGCACCGACGGCGACTTCATGATCGACAAGACGTACATCAAGTTTTGGCCGGCGGAATACCACTCGCAGTCGGCTATCGACGCGTGCTTACAGATGCGTCCGCAGATCGAGGGTAAAAAAATCGAGAAGATTCACATCGGCAGTTTCGAGGCTGCGGTGAGCATCATCGGCTCGGAGCCGGAGAAGCTGCGCCCGACCTCACGCGAGACGGCCGACCATTCCATGTTCTACTGTTGTGCTGCGGCCCTGACCGATGGCGACGTGACCCTGGCCACGTTCGACGACGCTCGGCTCACCGATCCGGTGCTGCTCGATCTGATTGACCGCACGGAGATCGTCGAGATTCCCGCGCTCAACAAGGACTACCCCAAGGGCATCCCGAACGACATCACGATCACCTGCGCAGACGGGACGAAGGTCAATAAGCGCGTCGACTTCCCACGCGGTCACGCGGAAAACCCGATGACCGACGACGAGGTAACGACCAAGTTCAACCGGATGGCCGAAGGCGTGATCTCGGCGGAGACAGCGAAGAGCATTCTGGACCAAGCGTGGAAGCTCGACACGATGACCAACCTGACGCCGCTGTTTACGTTTGACGTGCTGTAGGCATACGCCCGCGCGATGCACTGGCTGGGCAAGCGCCAGCAAGAACAAAGCCCCGTCTCGCTATGGTTGTGAGACAGGGCTTGTTCATATTTCGGCACGAGGCAACCACAGCAATCAGCACAACGACATCGATGACCAACCTACGCTCGCACCCATTAGCGCGCTCCGATGAAACGCCAAAAGCTCTGCTTGGGATCGGTGAACTCGCGCCAATCCGCCGTGAGACGGCGGAAGGTAAACGCCTCACCGCACTCAGGACAGATCCCGATGGATTCGTGCCCTTCCAGGCTGAATCCGCAAGTCGTGCAGATTCGATAGTCGGCGTCCTTAACCGTTTTCTTGAAACCGTTTTCTTTCGCCCGAAGATAGATTCCTGCGACGAGCAACAATAATGGCGCAAGAAACGTGAAGTATGGCTCGATCATCCACGGTAACCGCCCAAACCCCAGCACCAGCATGAGGCCCTGTAGCAGCATACAACCAGGGAAGAACAAGAGCACGAGCAACCACCGACCATTCCGCCGTCTCCGTTTTTCAACAATCGGTGGCATCATGCCGTTGTTCCGTCGCTCCGCAATAGGCGCCCGTTTGAATACCGAACGTCATGTCGTACGATAAATCGCGCAAAACACCGGCCACCGGCGTCGGACGATTTCAACCACATTCGTACGCCGGTGGCATTCAGTGATTCGCACCCGTCGGCACGTTCAATACCAACGCCAGAAGTTCCGATCCGGGTCGGTGAACTCGCGCCAATCTTCCTCCAGCTTGCGCGCCGTAAACGGCGTCCCACATTCCGGACAGATGCCGAGCGACTCGTGCCCCTCCAGGTTGTACAGGCAGTGCGTGCAGAGAAGGTAGTGGGCATCCTTCACGGCTTTCTTAAGCCTACGCTCTCTTATCGAGAAGAAGACCGTGAGAGGAGATAGGCCTAGCGGTATCGCCAAACCAAAACATAGACCAGACAAGAGCGGCCACTTAGAAAATTGTGCTCCGAACGTCCAGTATACTCTCACGACAAGTAGCCCCAGCAAGAGCACATACGGGAAGACAACAAGCCTGCGCCACTGCAGCCTTTCTACTACAGGGGGCGTCATCCTGGAATCACGGCTCCTTTCCTCGCAAGCGACAACGGCTACACCGCCGACTCCACAAACGCTTTCCAGTCACGCAGTAAGCTACCGGTAGAAAACGCTTTACCACATTCCGGGCAATTCCCGGAACAGTCGAGCCCCTTGAGGCTGTATCCGCAGCTCGGACAGATTCGCAGATTGGCCTCCGCGACACTCTTTTTCAACCGATGTTCGCTGATCACGAGAGTTGTGACCAACACCACCTCCAGGCCCAGCGTGCCGAACAAAGTCAGCAGCGCCCGCGCAGTTTGAGCACCAAGAGAAAAAAGATCGACGTTGACCAACAAGAGAGGGCAACCGAGGGCAATGATTACCGTTAGCCAGCCAAACCAGTTTCGTCGTTTTATTACAATCAGTGGCATCATCCCGTCGTTCCGCAATTAGTACCCACCTGAATATCGAACGTCATGTTGCTCGATGATCCGCACGAAACACCGGCCACCGGCACCGGACGATTTCAACCATATTCGTGCGCCGGTGGCATTCAGTGATTCGCACCTGTCGGCACGTTCAATTCCAACGCCAGAAGTTCCGATCCGGATCAGTGAACTCTTTCCAGTCAGCTTCCAGCTTCCGCGCCGTAAACGGCGTGCCGCACTCCGGGCAAATACCGAGCGACTCGTGTCCCTCCAGGTTGTACAGGCATTGCGTGCAAAGCCTGTAGTGAGCATCCTTCACGGCTTTCTTAAACCTCTTTTCCTTTCTCAAGAAAAAGGCATAGCACAGCCAGCAAATAGCGCCCACTTGCCAGAGAACAACAAGTGTGACGCAGCCTCTGGCACAATAAGCACTTGTACCAAGAACATGTACGCAATAAATGCGCCAGTGAGACGTCGCCTGCGTCTGTCTATGATCGGCGGTATCACCCTGGGAACCCCCCACAAATGGTACCCGCCACATTGCAGCAGGCTTGCCCTCGCACGCTTCGTGTGACGTTGAAGTGGTACATGTTCTCTCCTCCATCACCCAAGCCGCGCGGACCGCCGGGCACCAATGCCGAACCGTTTACCGCCCAGTTCGAACACCGGTGCCCGCCGGCGATTCGTACGCATCAACGCAACTACGAAAAACGCCAGAACCTCCAACGCCAGAACCTCCAATCCGGATCGGTGAACTCGCGCCAATCCGCCTCCAGCTTGCGCGCCGTGAACGGCGTACCACACTCCGGGCAAATACCGAGCGACTCGTGCCCTTCCAAGTTGTACAGGCAGTGCGTACAGAGTCGGTAGTTGGCCGCCTTCACGGATTTCTTGAGATTCCGTGCTTTGATCGACAAGAAGACCGCTATCGGAGATAGGCCTGCGAACACCAACAGGTCGGGTTTTATCCACGACGGTCTCCAGCCAATCGGTAGCGACCTATAGGCCCAGCATACTTGATCGAGCCATAAGGCTAGCAATAACAAGCACGTCAAATACACACAGCGAATTCGAACCTGTAGTCTCTTTGTAACCGGCGGCATCATCCTGGGAACCCCCCACAAATGGTACCCGCCGCATTGCAGCAGGCTTGCCCTAGTCCACTGCAAGAGATGTTGCATATCTGGTAGTTGTTCCGAGCTCTTTCTTTGCACAAATACGCGAGCACACCCGTTCCGATCAGAGCAGCACCTGTGCATGCGAGAAGCGCTGGTGGCGCAACCGTGAGAGTAAAACACCCGGACCCGGAACCGAGTAGACCGGCCCCCATTCCAACGCTGCAAACGACCGTGGAGTCGACGAACGCCGTGTTGCACCCGTTCGTGCAGGCGTTGAACTGCGCCAAACAGATCAGCCCGGCCGAATTGGGAGCTTCTCCGCCCATTGCCATAGCGTCCTCCTCATACGCGACGCCCTCACTGACGGATTC
>JAJRSR010000182.1 GCA_024278695.1 Planctomycetota bacterium
CCGTGCCTTTGATGATGGCCCGCCCAGCCGGAAACAAGGCCAGATCATACCCGTTCACAGGGGCGGTCAACATGAACTTGTTGTGACGCACGCCAGCCTCCGAGGCCGCGTCGAGTTTCTTCGCGATTGCCGCAAAATCCACACGCACACCAGTCGGCGCGCTGACCTGCACCGCACCGCGGCCGCAGAGCGTGGTCGTGGTGCTGGCCATGCGTCCGTCGAGGTACATGAAATCACGCCGCTTGCAGCATGGGCAGGCATTCTTCTTGAACGACGCCGCCACATTGAGATTCACCACGCGCCCGGTCCACGCGTCGATATTCATCAGCCGCCGGTTGAGCTGCTCGCGCTGCCCGGTCAGTATCTTCATGGCCTCGATCGCCTGAAAACTGGCCACGATGTTGACAACCGAGGAAAGCACGCCGGCCGTGTCGCAGGTCGGGTTCATTTCCGGTGGCG
Organism: Planctomycetota bacterium; assembly: GCA_024278695.1. Classification (GTDB taxonomy): domain Bacteria; phylum Planctomycetota; class Phycisphaerae; order UBA1845; family UBA1845; genus JAJRSP01. The sequence continues at coordinate 460 of JAJRSR010000182.1, forward strand.
GCGCTTCTTCAAAAACGCAACGAAGGCACGGCGTGTCATGCGGCACGATCGGCATGCACAACCCCGTCGCACCGATCACCGCGCCATAAATCCACGGCGTTTCCGTCTTGACGGCCAGGTCGTTGATTAGAAACCGAGCCGCAAAATTATCCGTCCCATCGAGAATGAGATCCACGCCCTCTGCCAGGCGCTCTACGTTTTCGTGATTGACATCGACCACGTGTGCATCAACCGTCACCATCGAGTTGATCCGCCGGAGTTTGCGGGCGGCCGCCTCCGCCTTGGGAAGCCCCTCAGCGATGTCCGACTCATCAAAGAGCACCTGCCGTTGTAGGTTGTTCAGCTCAATGAAATCACGATCACACAAACGCACAAAGCCCACGCCGGCGCGCACCAGCGTGTTCGCAAGCACCGTGCCGAGCGCCCCGCACCCGATGATCACGACACGAGAAGCCTGCAAACGGCGCTGACCGGCCTCACCGATTTTGTCGAACAATACCTGACGCGAATACCGCGCGTGCGGGTCATCCGTCGGCGGCGTGTTGGCGTCTGACATGGAAGGCATGTCGGTGCTCCGGGTCTTACGAAGTTCTGGGGCTTACGAAGTCACGAAAACCACTACTCGTTCGACGGCGGGGGTTGGTTCGCCAGGGATGCCAGAAAGCCGCCGGGCGGCGTTTCGGGTTCTGGAGCAGACTCGAGTTCGGGATCAGGCAACGGTTCTGGCGCGGGCCCAGCAAGAACCTCCGGCACTACAGCGGGTGGCTCGGTTGGTGGCGCAGGTTGCGACACGGACGGCGGCACCATGGTTTCTTCCATCGTGAATACTTCCGCCATAGAAACACGACCACCGGCGGTAAGATGTCGGTAGGTCAGCCAGTTTCGACGACCCGTACCGAAAAACATCATCCCGAAGATGATAATGAGAATCGTGTTCATGCTAACGCCGCCACCGTCGATCAACATCCCCCCGCCCGACAGTGCGAAGAGCCCACCGATCAAGATCGAGACCACACCATCCACCGCGAGCGCCTGGACCATGCCCGTCAGAGACCATGCCGCAAGCCCCCCCATCATCACCCCGCCGATACGTAGCGTGTGGTAGAACAGCCAGTTGCTTCGTGTAAACAGGTCCGTCACGACCGGCTCGGAAAGACCGTAGTACCCGTAGTAACACAGCAACAACGCCGCAATCGCGGCGGCCATCGTGTTGCGCCGTACCACTTCCGCGATGTGGGCCTGGTCTCTTGTTTGTGCCACGCCGTGACGCTCCCAATATACTTAACAAAAACAAGCTCAACCGCCGCACAGGCGATCCCACATCTAAGGCATCGTGAACTTCTGCTCGCTGCCGCGCACCGTCAACACGGCGCAGCAAGCCTTGCGAACCACCTTTTCCGTCGTACTACCAAGCAGCACATGAGCGATCGCACCGCGGCCGTGTGTGCCCATGATAATCAGATCAATATCTTGTGCCCGCGCGTGCGCGATGATCTCAGCAAAGGGGCGTCCCATGGTCACGGCCGTCACCGCCGGACGCGACAGCCCGGAAAGATGCTCGTCCACGAACGCCTTCATCCGGGTACGCCCCAGCGCCATCAGATCCTCCGTCGGCGGACCCACGGGGACGCTTTCCGGACCCATCGCACTCCAATACTGATAGGCATCATCCACCACATGCAGGCAATGCAACTCGGCCCCATACTTCCCCACGATCTCCAGGGCGTAGCCCAGTGCCGTGTTTGCCAGATCGGAAAAATCGGTCGGAAAAAGGATTTTTTCAAATAGATCGGACATGGGCAGATCATCCCAAGATAGTGCCGAGCCGCAGCCTCGCCACCGCTGACGAACCTCACTCGCTCGGGCGACTGGGATGGATCGTAAAACGCCGCTTCACTGACGTCAATCGACACCGAGCGAGGGTCGTCGGACAGGGCGTTTTCCTGTACCATGGGGGCTTGGGTTGGTCCGATGGACCGATATGACACAAGAGGCTCGATCACCGGGTTTTCGCATGACCGTAGCGTTAAACGTACTGCCGCAGTTTTCACCGTCGCCACGCCGGCGTTTGCCGCCATGGTTGAGGCGACCATTGCCCTCGGGTGATTTCAGCCGCACCAGCCAAATCGTGGATGACAGCGGCGTGGCCACCGTCTGCCAGGAGGCGCGTTGTCCGAATCTTTCGGAGTGTTGGTCCAAGCGCCACGCGACTTTCATGATTCTGGGTGACAAGTGTACGCGGCGCTGCCACTACTGCGCGGTCGATACGGCCAAGCCCGATCCGCCGTCGGTCGATGAACCGGACCGGTTGGCCGGTGCCGTGGCGAAACTCAACCTGCGCCACGTCGTGCTCACGGCCGTGGCTCGGGATGATCTCAAGGATGAGGGCGCGGGGCATTTTGCGCAGTGCGTCACGGCTATCCATGATCGCTGCGAACACACTACGGTGGAAGTCCTGCCGGCCGACTTTCACGCACGGGAGGATTGCATCGCCGCGCTGTGTGACGCCGCTCCTGAGCTATACAACCACAACTTGGAGATGGTCGAACGGCTCACACCCAAACTAAGACCGCAAGGCAAGTACGCCCGCTCACTTGAGGTGCTGCGCGTCGTCAAGGCGTTCGCACCGAAGCTGATTACGAAATCCGGACTCATGGTAGGGTTGGGTGAGACGACAGAAGAGCTACACCAAGCGTTTAGTGATCTGCGCGGGGTCGGGTGTGACGTGCTCACAATCGGGCAATACCTTCAGCCGACGCGCGACGCGCACGCCCCGGTCGAGAAGTATTATCCGCCGGAAGAATTCAACGAGTTGGGTACGTTCGCGGAGTCGCTCGGTTTCTTAAGTGTGGCCAGCGGGCCTTTCGTGCGGTCGAGCTACAACGCAGCCGATGTGTTCGAGGAAAGCCAACGCCGCCAGAACGAACGGAATACGCTCGACGGATCGTAAGTCGGATTTGAATCATACGAGCGCTGGCATGTATGGGACGCCCCATTCTCCCTTCCCGCCGGTAATAGGTGCGAAACGTTGAGCAATCATCGAAGCATAAACGCGAGACCGAACGCCCCTTCCCCCACCCTTCGCCAGGAGCGAAGAATGGGGCACCCGACTTGGAGATGTCAACGACAGCGGCATGGTTTTCGGCATAGTAGCCCAGCACCAAAGGAATTTCCTTCTTGAACGTAACCGACGTTGCTACGATCGCCGAAACGCTTCGCGGAAAGTTCATCGTGCTCGATGGGCCTGACGGCGCAGGGAAAACCACGCAGTTGCAGCGTCTCGGCGCGGCGCTTGGTGGTGCCGGTGTGGATGTTGTCTCTTGCCGAGATCCGGGCGGCACCGTCATCGGTGATCGCGTCCGATCGGTGCTTCTCGATCATGATCTCGGCGGCATGGACCCAACATGCGAGACGTTGTTGTTCATGGCCTCCCGCGTGCAGCTTCTTGCCGAGATCATTCGACCGGCCCTCCAAGCCGGCAAGACGGTCCTTTGCGACCGGTTCGTCAGTGCGACGTGTGCTTACCAAGGTGCCACCGGCTTCAAACCGAAGCGCATCATCGAAATCGCGCAGCTCGCCGTGGAAGGCACGTGGCCCGCACAGACCATCATCCTTGACGTGGGCGTGGATGACGGCTTCTCGAGGATCACCCAGCGCGGTACCGGGCAGGTCGACGCGATGGAGCGCCGCCCAACAGACTTTCACCAACGCGTCCGCGAGCTTTTTCTGGAGCTACCCTCGTATTACCCTGCGCCGGCGGCGATCGTAAGCGGCACTGGCGATGTCGATACCGTCCACCAACGAATTTTGGAGTGCCTAAGCCGTGTCACTCTTTGACATCAAACATCAGATGCCGGGTCAACGCACTCTCCAACGTGCGATGGCACGCAATCGCATACCACACGCCTACATCTTCCACGGCCCGGAGGGTGTGGGAAAGGAGATGCTCGCAGCAGGCTTGGCACAACTGCTACTGTGCGAAAGCCCCATCACGCAAACGCTTGACGCAGCGCGCAAGACCGACGAACCCGTGCTGGACGCCGAGCAGCTCCGCATGGGGTGCGGCACGTGTCATGATTGCCGGCTTGTCGCGGCAGGCACCCACCCAGACCTCCACTTGGTTTATCGACAACTACATCGCGAGCACCCGGAGCCGGACGTGCGAAAACGCAAGGGGCTCACCGTCGGCATCGATGTGATTCGCCATTTTCTGATCGCTCCCGCCGGGCTGATGTCGGCGCAAGGCCGGGCAAAGGTGTTCATCCTCCGCGAGGCCGACCTGCTCGAAGGCCCAGCCCAAAACGCGTTGCTCAAGACGCTCGAAGAACCGCCGCCGAACACGTTCATCATACTCTTGGTAAGCGTGCTGGATCAGATGCTTCCGACGACCCTCTCGCGGTGCCAGTCCGTACCGCTGGGTCCACTTCCGACTTCGTTTGTCGAAGCGCGCCTAGCCACCCTTCGGCCTGACTGCCCGGAGGACCACCGAACGTGGTACGCACGCGCCTGCGACGGCAGCCTCGGACGAGCGGTTCGATGGGCCGATGACAACGTGTATGATGTGAACGAGCAAATTGTCCACAGCCTGATCCAATCCAGGCCAGATCAACTCCCGATGACGGTCAAGTCATGGACCGAGGCATCGAAATCTCTGGGCAAAGATTTTCGCAAACGCGACCCGGAAATGACAGAGGCCGAGGCAACGCGAAGGGGATTTCGTACGCTGTTTCAGCTCGCGGCGATCTGGTTCGCTGATGTGTTGAAGGTGTCGGTGGGTAGTTCTGCGGAGCCTGCCAATACGGCGTTCGCCCAGGCCCTTTCCAAGTGCGCCGAGGAGATCGACCCTGCACAAGCGGCGGCCGCGATCCGGCGCATCGCCGAGGCGGAGTACCACCTGCGGCGGTACCTCAACACGCAAGTCGCCGTCGAGTCGCTCGTCGGTGAGCTATCGCATGTGCTTCGCGGTGATCCGATCGACGTGCTTTAGCGCAGTGCCGCCAATACGCCGCCCCAACACACCACCGATGTGTGTACGCGCCTCTGGGGGTGGCCCATCTCTTTAGAGATGGGATACTCGAATCGCCGGACGCGGAAAAGCCGAGGCAGTCTAAGATTCGCGTCCCCCACGGCTAACGCCGCGGGCCACCCATTCTAAGAAACTAACGCCGACGGACATACGCGGTTCATTTCCCGTCCGACGCGAGCCAAGGCATCAAAGCCCGCACCGACGCGCCGGCCTTTTCATACGGTGTGTCCTTGTCCGCATCGTGAAGCGATCGAAACCGCTTCCCGCCGGTGCGGTATTCTTCGATCCACTCCCGTGCAAATCGCCCGTCCTGAATCTCCGACAGAATGCGTTTCATTTCTTCTTGAACGGCACCGGTCACAATACGCGGTCCGCGCGACAGATCACCGTACTCGGCCGTGTTGGAGATGGCGTCGCGCATGCCGCTTAGCCCACGCGCATACAACAAATCCACGACCTGTTTGAGCTCGTGAACGCATTCCAGATAGGCAAACTCCGGCCCATACCCCGCGTCCACCAGCGTTTGAAATGCAGCCTTGGTCAGTGCAGAAACGCCGCCGCAAAGCACAACCTGTTCACCAAAAAGGTCCGTCTCCGTTTCGCAGGCGAAGGTCGTTTCAATCACACCGGCCCGCGTGCAGCCAATCCCCACCGCCCACGCCAACGCCACGGCCAAGGCATTGCCACTCGCGTCCTGATGAATCGCGACAAGCGCCGGGATCCCCTTGCCCGCCTCATAGACGGATCGCAGCAACGTACCCGGTCCCTTCGGGGCGATCATCAACACATCGACGTCGGTCGGCGGCTTGATGAAGTCGTACCGAATGTTGAAGCCGTGAACAAACCCGATGACCACACCCGCGCGCAACGACGGTGCGATTTCCGCATCGTAGACATCAGCGGCAGATTCATCGGGCAGGGTGATGATGAGCAGATCAGCCGTCGCGGTCTGTGCCACCGGCATTGGATCAAACCCATCCGCACGAGCCCGGTCCGCGCTGCTCCCTTCGCGCTGACCGATGACAATATCAACACCGGAATCTCTCAGGTTCAGCGCGTGCGCCCGCCCCTGATTGCCATACCCGATCACGGCAACCCGCTTCCCGGAAAGCACACCAAGATCACCGTCGCCCTCGTGGTAGATCGTAAGAGCCATAGAATCAATGCTCCGTGCTAACGCCGTGCGGCGTCGCTTGCTGATCGTTGAAGTTCCGTGGTGCCATCTTGTGCCCACGTTGCGTTTCGTGCGAGTCCCATCATAATGCCCACAGGTGGCGTCGGCCACTTCGTCGAGCGGCGTGGACAGACCATGAAATCAGAGCGAGAAACGTTTCACAGCCAACTCGTCGAGACCCTTGAGGATCAGGGCGATGCCGACCTTACGCACCTGCTCGAAGCTGCCCAGGCGGCCGATATTGCGGAATCGTTCGAGCTACTCGACGACGAGGATCGCTCCAAAATCCTCTTCGCCCTACCACCCCACACCGCCGCCGAAGTCGTCGTCATGCTCGATGAGGCTGTCCGCAGCGATGTCGTGGATGATCTTGATACCGAGTCACTAACGGAAATCGTCTCCGAGCTGCAACCGGACGACGCGGCCGACGTGCTCGGCGAGCTGGACGAAAAAGAAGCCGGGGAGATCCTCGGGCACCTGGAGGCTGAGCAGTCGGAGAAGGTCGGCGGGCTTTTAGAGTATGAAGAATCCACGGCCGGCGGGATCATGACGCCCGACGTCGTGGCGCTGGAAGCGAACGCGACGGTAGCAGACGCCGTCGAGCAGGTTCGGCAGGCCAACCCCGAAGAAGACCTCCACGAAGTGTACATCGTCGATGCCGGACGTAAGCTCGTGGGGCTTGTTCCGCTGCGGCGAATGGTCACGGCCATGCCGACCACCAAGCTGATCGACATTAGCGACGGCGACCCCATTTCCGTTTACGCGGATGAAGACCAAGAGGCCGTGGTTCAGATCATTCGAAAGTATGACGTGACCGAGGCGGCCGTCGTGGACCGCGACGACCGGCTCATCGGACGCATCACGCACGACGACTTGCTCGATGTCGCCGAGGAAGAGGCAGCCGAGGACTTGTACCGCATGGCGGGTACGGACGCGGCCGAATTGGAAACCAGCTCCATTCTTAACGCCGCGCGCATCCGCCTGATGTGGTTGCTCCCGTGCATGATCGGGATGCTGGGTACGGCCTGCATCTTGCGAATGGCCGAGCCGAGGTTTGACCTGCCGTTGTTCGCGGCGCTGATTTTGTTTGTGCCGATGATCGGCGCGATGGGCGGCAACAGTGGCATCCAGATTTCAACGATCATCGTTCGCGGTTTTGCTACGGGAGATATCGGCTCGACGCGTCTCGGTCGCGCCGTGGCGCGCGAAGGTCGCATCGCGATCCTCATGGCACCGGCGCTCGGCATCGCAGCGTGGCTGCTCGTCTCGCTTTTCTTCCCGGTGTTTCAGAGTTTCTTCAGTACCAGCGGCGGCGTGACCGACCACCATCGAGTCGCGATTGCCGTGGGGACCGCGATGATGGCGGCCATCTTGAGTGCGGCCGTGTTGGGGATCGGTCTGCCGTTCAGCTTTCGAAAGCTCGGCTTCGACCCGGCCATCGCCTCCGGGCCGCTGGTCACCACGCTCAACGACGTCATCTCAGTATTCGTTTATATGATGCTGGCATACGCCATCGCGACGTAGTCTCCCGCACCTGAAAACACCACAGCCTCATCGCCGGGTGCCCCATCGTTTGCCATAGGCAATGGGCGGGGGAAAGTTCCCAAACATCGGGTTCTTCGACGGGTTAGTTTGTGCCAAGGCACCTCGGCCAGTAGTCGTCGGGCGGGGGCGCGTCGCGGTTGCCGTCGGGGCGGATGTGGTCGTAGAGCGATTCTTTCTGTTTGTCGTAGGCGATGCGCCCGTTGACCACGGTCCAGCGCGAGTGTGTCATGTAATGCAGAATATCGCCATCGGTGATCACAAAGTCAGCATCTTTACCCACCTCGATCGAACCGACGCGGTGGTCGATACCGAGGATGCGGGCCGCGTCGATCGTGATGGTACGGAGCGCCGCGTCTTCCGAAAGGCCGCCACGCACTGCGAACGCCGCTTCCATGTTGAGGTGCAGCAGGTCACGTCCGGCCAACCCCCACAGCGTGATCGAAGTCACCGACGGGACGATCGCAATGGGTATGCCGTGCCGCGCGAGAATGGCCGCGTTCTCAATCGAGCGGCCGGTCTTGCGGTTGATCCGTTCATCGTGGCCCGTGTCGGTGGAGAAGATTGGCGGGCGAATCGAAAGGATCGCAGAAACGCCAGCCCGCGCCATACGGGACGGCACGGTCCAGCCCTCCATCGCCCCGCGCAGTACGATCTTGATGCCGTAGCGCTCGGCGAGCTCGCAATACTGCACGATCTCATACGCACGGTCGGCCGATGCCACCGCCACCAACTCGCCACGCATCAACGCGTGAATCTTTTTGAAATCACCCGTGAGCCATTCCTTGTCCGGCTCCTCGGCTTCGTCATCTTTTTTCTTTTCGTCCGCGTAGATTTCCAGATCACGCATGTACTGACGCACCTTGTCAAACTTCTCACGAAGCTTGCGACGACCATCCGGGCTCGAACTGCTGTAGCTGAGCTTGTAAAAGAGATCGCGCTTGACGACCAAACCTTCAAGCGTGGAGAACGTGAGCTTGCCAGCCGTGTTGCCGGTGACGGCCGTGGTGATGCCACCGGCGAGCCCGATCGTCATGGTCAGCGAGAAAACGTCAGTCGAATCATCCGGCGGCTCACTGCCGATCACACCGCTGCTCGACACGGCCACCAACCCCGGGTAAACGTGATAGCCGGACGCGTCGAGCCGCTCGGCTTTTTCCGGCACCTCGACCGATTCTCCGATTTCGATGATCTTGCCGTTCTTGGTCAGGATCGTCACGTCAAAGAGCGTGGCCCCGGTCACGGTGTGAACGGTACCCGCTTTGATCGCGAAGTAGCGGTCGTCTTTTTTCTTCTTTTTCTTTTTGTCTTTGTCGTCGTCGGACTTTTCGTCCTTGGCTGCGTCCTTCTTGGCTTCGGTCTTATCTTTACTTGGTTTGTCCTTGTCCGGTTTGGGGTCGCCAGCGCGAACCAGCGGCACGGTCATCGAAACAATCAACAGGAGCGTTAGCAGTCTGGCACGATGAAGCATTACTCGTCCTCGTCCGCGTCGTAAACCGTTTCGCCGAGAATCATCACACGCCGTACTGTGCTATGCGGATCCAGCGGGTCACCATCAAAGAACACGAGATCGGCATCGCGATCTTTTTCAATACTGCCGATCTTCTCACCGAGCCCGATCAGCTTGGCCGGGTGCAGCGTCAGCATCTTGTAGGCGTCTTCCTTTTTCAATCCGGCACGCACCAGATCAGCCAACCGCGCACGAATGCGACTGAGTTCGATCTTTGTATCCGAATACAATACCGCCGAGACTTCGCACTCCGCCTTGACCAACTTGGCCATCAGGTTGTACCGAAACGTAGTCTGCGGGAGGAAATGCAAATTGGGTCGAATCGCAATCTGCGCCTTGCGCTCTCCGAGCTGTTTCAGCACGTAGTGGTAGTCCGTCGATCGGCCCGTCGCGAGATACAGCGTGTAGCTGATGTCCTCATACGGCTCCAAGATCTCGTCCAGATGCAGCAGTTCGGCCGCGTCGCTGATCTGTACCATCATCCGGACGTCGTCTTTCTTCTCGATCAGATCGACGAGCGGCTGGTACTTCGGATCGATAGGCGGCGCCTTGAAGGTTTCGGGCTCTGCCTTCTTGGCCGCAGCGCTATCCGCGCCATCAGCCGGCTTGGGTTCTTTCTCGCCGTCTTCGTCATCGCTGGCGCGACGCCCCTTCGGCTTTTCATCGCCCTTGTCATCCCCATCCTTTTCGCCATCATCCTCGTCGCTATCGGGCTTGTCCGCATCATCACCCTTCTCGGCCTCATCCTTCTTTTTCGCTTGCTTTTCGTCCCACTCCTTGCGGGCCTTCTCGATCTTTTCGATTTCTTCCTTCGCCTTTTTCAAGGCGTCGCGGAGGGTTGACTTCTTGGTGGCATTGACATGCAAATACCCGGCCCCGGCCACAAGCCGGGCTTCCTCATCCCCGCCGGTTCGGTAGACCGACGCCATCCCCGGAATGCCTTTTCCCGACGGGATAAAACAGGCTGTGGTGAAACCGGCTTCGCGCATCTCGTCGAAACCAACACGGTCGACGTAGATCTCATCGGCGACCGATTGATTGCCGTGGACGCCGCTGCGCGAAAAACGCTTAAGGTCGTAACGCGTGCGCGGAAGGACGAACCCAGGCATCACGGTCTGACGCTGGGCGTTGATGACCTTAGCCGACGCCGGGAACTCAAGCCCGATACCGACGGCCGTGATCTTGCCATCCTCAATCACGATCACGCCGGGAGAAAACTCCTCACCGGAAACCGTAATCACCCGACCGGCCTTGACGGCCACATATTCCGGTTCCTGCGCGTGGGTTGTGGCCACAAGCACAAACGCACCCACAGCACCCAACAGCCGAAAACTATTTTGTAGCGAACCCATCACCACTAGAACCGCCTCTTCACTTTGGCATCGTACACGACTTTACCGCGTACGACGGTCATTTCGCAACTCGAACGCGGGTCGATCGGATCACCCGTCCACAGCCCGAAGTCTGCGTCCTTGCCAACCTCAATCGAACCCACATGGTCATCAATCAGCAGCGCCTCAGCGGGCATTTTCGTCACGCCCCGAAGCGCCGGATAGGGCAACCACCCGTACCAACACGCCATCGCGGCCTGATACGACAACTCTTTTTGTGGCACCACCGGCGCATCAGTGTTGATACCCAACTTCTTCACACCGCCCTGCCACCACCGTGCCGCGTTGCCGTGCATCTTACGCTGCGAAAAATCAAACCAATACTGCCGCGGACCGTTCATCGTATACATGTCTTGCTCCACGACGAGCGGTGCGGTCTTGAAACCGTCAAACGTGGAGTGATCGAGCACGGTGCGGATGCCAAACTTCTTCGACAGCATATCCACCGTGGTCATGACAACCTGATAAATCTGCGTATGAACCGAAGCGGGAAACTCCCCGCGAAACAAACCGCGAAACCCATCAAACACCGGATCATACAACGGTTTGTCTTTGGTCTTGCCCTGCTCGAAGGCATTCCAGCCTTCGTGGTAGGCCTTGGCTTTGTCCAGTGTCTGCCGTGTGTTGTAATTCATGTAGCTGCGACCAACACCAAACCAGTACCATTCCGGATTGCCGGCTTGGGCAATTTTTAGCGAACCGGGTGATCGTTGCACGACATCGGCCACTGTTGAACCGCCGGTTTTCGCAACCGTGCCGAACCCGCTCATGTTTGTCCCGCTACCGGGGATGAGCAGCACCGGAGTCACACCGCCAGCGCGAGCGCTCTTGATGATCTCGTTGTCGGGGACAATCGTCTCCAACGTGCGTAGGCCGGGGTTTGTCAGATAGACCATGTCATTCAGGTCCATCAGTGAACCGGCCGTGTGGTTGTGCGCATCGACGAGACCGGGGACAAGCCAAAGATTCTCGGCATTGACCACACGATACCCGGCCGGCACCTCAAGCTCCTGCCGCGACCCGACGCCCTCAATCTTGCTGCCTTCCACCAGGACGACCGCGTTGTTAATGACGCGGTCCGTGCCGTCCATCGTCACCAGCTTGCCGACGCGGTAGGCCGTACCACGCTTCGCCGGCGCAGCGTTTGCTGGCATCGACAACACCATCACGGTGAGCGCCACCGCAGCGACGAACGCCGATCGGCGCAAGTCAGACCAGCGCGAAGCCACTCGGGAAGTCCTATTCATCGTACCGCCTCCCCGTGAACGATCACGCGTTTGATATAGCTACCGGTTTCGAACGGATGCCCGCTGAAAATCGCGAGATCACCCTGGCATCCCGGCTTTAGCGAACCTATCTCATCTTCGAGCATGAACATCTTGGCGGGCTGCGTGGTGAGCGCCGCCAGTGCGGCATCGGCACTGAGCCCGCGTTCTACCGCATACAGCCCCACCAACGGGAGCACCCGTGCGGCATCCTCCGCGTCGCTCTGAAAGGCGACCGCAACACCTTGACGCGAAAGATCATCTGCTTGGTGGTACGACTCATGGCGTTCCCAACGGATCACATCTTTTGGAACAACCACGCCCACGCCTTTTTCCGCAAGCGCTTCGGCATGGGCCCTCGCACCCGGCGCGTCGAGCAACAGGTACGGCGTTTCCCACTTATCCATGAACTTGATTACGGCCGCGATCTGCGCCGGCGCATCCACTTTGATTAGCGCAGGAATCTTCTTCTCGAGTATGCTTCGGATCGGCTCGAGCGCCTCATCCGTCTTTGGCGGCAACGGACGACCATCCTTGCCGCGCGTTCGGCGCTTGGTCACCTTAAACTCGACCGCCTCTTTGTCTGTACGCTCGGCCTCGAAATCGATATCCATGCTGGCGACAACAATCTTGCCAACCAGTTTGTCCTCTTCAACGAGATCGGCTTCGATACGGGGCGTCCCCTGACCGCCGGTGTCAACGTCAAGCTCCAACGACAGATGATCGCCAACGAAAGTCCCCGTCACCTTAAGTTCCTGCGGAGCGCCGGGCGCTGCGAGGCGACCTTCGACATCCTCACCCGTCAGCAGCAAACGCATCGTCACAGTCTGCGGCTCAGGCAAGGGTCCGCCGGAAATGGTCGCGCTCCAGGTGCCCGTCATGGGGTCACCTTTACCGGATTCGTCTTCAACCTCCTCAGTCTTCGGTTTGCCGTTGAGCGATTCGCCTTTGGCCTTTTTCTCTTTCCACTCCGCAAGTTCTTTCTCGTATTTCTTCCACTTCTCAAGATACTTCTTGCCCGCTTCGTAGCGACCTTTGAGCTTATTACCGATGCCGGCCGGGTCTGCCTTGGAAACGTCAAAAAACACGCCGGCGGTCTCTCGAACCACGCGCGCCTCGCGGGAATCCCCGCCGGTATGGATCGCCGCGATCTGTGAACCCGAACCGCTCGCGCCATACGACGACAGCATAACGGTTGTCACACCGGCCCGCGCCACGCGCCGGGCGGCCACACCAGGCACGCCAACGGTCTTACTCAGTTTCAAATCCGGCGCAGTCGAACCGGAGTCGCCCTCCAAGCCAAGGTGTCCGTGCGCGTCGATAAACCCCGGTGCGACGAAAGAACCAGCACCGGCATCAATAAACTTCGCAAAGGGTGGATGCGGCACGGTCTTGCCGACCGCGGTGATCTTGCCGTCCTCTATCAGCACGGCACCGTTAGTAATCTGCTCATCCTCATTGACCCAGATCGTACCGCCGCGCACGACCAACGCGTTCGTTTCCGGAGCTTCAAACGCCGTCACGCCACCAATATAAACACGATGCACATGCGTCGAGGTGGCCAACGGATCACCGGAAAGCACAAGAAGGTCGGCATCCTTACCGGGTTCGAGGCTACCCACGCGATCGGACACACCCATGATCTCCGCAGGGATGCGCGTGAGCGCCGCAATCACCCGTGAAGGAGAAAGATCTGCACGAAGCGCTGTCGAAGCCGCAAGCCGAAGATCAACCACCGGCGCATCGGTCGTAGCGGCCAGCGCCAACGTGACCCCATCTAACGACCGCAGGGCGTCAACGTCTGCCTGAAGCGCATCGGGATCGAATCCGATATCTTCGGCGCGATTTCGCAGCCCCCCGCCCAACTCGAACACCACCGGGATCCCCGCAGCACGAATGGCATCCGCAACCAAGTCGGCCTGCGCACCCCCAACGAAATAGGCCCGCCGTTTGTGCCGTTTGAGAAACTCAATCGCGGCGGTCATATCCGCACCGCGATCCACCTGAACACGCAATGTAGCCCGGTCCTGCCAGAGCCCCGCAAGCGAGACTAAGTGCATCGACGCGAACTCTTGCGGCTCGGACCACGCGAGCGCCTCCTCGAACGCCAACACCTGGCCCATGCGCGAGTCTGGTCGTTGCCGGATCGGCTGGGGAATGGCCACATCACTGCTGGACGGCATCTGGTAGTTCACGTCTTTCGGCGGATGGTAGACCTGCTCATCGAAAGTCACGGTCAGGTCGGCGTTAGGCGTAAGAATGCGTCCGTCGAGCGGTCCGCCAAGCTTCACAACGGCACCCTGCCCGGTGACCAGCCGATGCCGACCCGGGTTGAGATGCACCGTCGTCACGCCGCCCGCGAGCGTCACGCGATAATCGGCGTACGCCAGATAGCTATCGACGGCCCGGTAGCCGGCCGCGATTGATTCATCACCCTCGTGCTCCGGAGCGAGCGACGTCGAAGCGGCCACCAACCCCGGCATCACCACCGCATCGGGCAGGTCAATTACCTCAAGATCCGCCGGAACCGGCAGGTCAACGCCGACGGCCACGATCTTGCCATCGCGCACAATCACCATGCCCGGTGAAAACGAAGCGATACCATCCTGCGCAACAGGCAGCACCGTGCCGGCTTTGAGGGCGAAGGATCGCTGTGGGCCATCAGCACGAACGGAACCGCCAAACAGTGCGGCAACCGCTAGTGCCAGAGCTTGACACTTCCGAAACGAACGGTCAGTTGTGTAGCTGTTGTGACGCATTAGTTATTGCTGTCCGATTCACCCTTGTCGGCGGGTGTGTCTTTAGTGGTTGCGTCCGTTTTGTCAGATCCGGCGGCCGCATCGCCGGCTTTTTCATCTGCCTTGCCGTTGGTTTTTTCTTCCGCTTTTTTGTCGGCGTCGCCGTTCGCTTCCTCGGACACCTCTGCCGGGTCATCCCCGAAAAGCTGTTTGAGACGCACGTCTTCCGATCGCTCGTACGCCTTGATTCCTTTGATATACACCTGTTCGACCCAGGTGCTAAAATCAAGCGGATCACCGCTGAGCACGACGATGTTGGCGAGCTTGCCCGCTTCCAGGCTGCCGAGTTTCTTGTCCATGCCGAGAGCCTTCGCGGGATAGAGCGTGATCGCCTTGAGGGCACGGCTACGGGACACGCCACCACGCACGCAGCGCGCTGCTTGATAATTCAAGTACCGCTCGGCCAGTGATGTATTGGGGCTCGGCAACAGGGAAAACCGCAATCGCGCGTCGGCAAAAACCTTCGGCACGAAGGTTTCCACCAGTTTTCCAGTCAAAGAATCACGTTCACGATGAACGAGCTCCGGACCGAGCACGACAGGACGCTCTGCCTTTTTCAACTCCGCGATCGCCTTGTAGCAATGCGTACCAAGCACGAACACCATTCGATCAAAGAAGCCATGCTTCTTGGCCAGGGCGATCGCACGACCGACATCGCCGGCACGATCGCAATAGACGAAAGTGGTTAACTCGCCGCGTGTCAGCTTGATGAGGTTCGCGTGTTTGTCGTCGTAGTCCTCAAATTTGATGAGTTCCTTGCCGCGCTTCTGCGCCTCCTCCGGACCAACGTCGATCTTCTCATCCTTCTCTTCCAGCGATTCCTCGTACTTCTTCTCGGCGAGCTTTTCGAGATAATCGTCCAGTTCGAGAAATGTCTCGCGTAGCGTGGCAAACTGAACCATGCGATCCGATCCGCGCTTCGGAGCCACGCTGATCTTCAACGCGACGTCGGCGGCCTGGGTCATCTCTTCCGGCGTCATGCCGATGGGGTGAATCAGTCGGCTCAAGCCGCCGATCACGGTGTTGTGACCGTGCGTGATGTGAATCGAAGTGATCCCGTCGCGCAGCGCGTCTTCAAAATACAGTTTGGACGGGTCAATCGAATCATAGACATTCAGAAACGGCGTGACCGGAGCGTTTTCGTTGGAAACGTCCATGCCGCGCTGCGAATGAGCGTCGATCATACCAGGCATCACGACCTTACCGCTTACATCCACAACCATCGCATCGTACGGAATCTCAACATCAGCCCCGACGGCCGTAATCTTGCCGTGCTCGATCAACACGGTGCCCTTGTCAATCACCTTGCCGACGACGGGAATGATCTTGCCACCCTGGAGTGCAAGCTTGACCGGCGGGACGGCCCACGACGGTGTGGCCACAATGAAGGGCGTAGCCAACAGCACCGCCACACCCAAGAAAGTTGTTCGCATCTTCACAGCTCTACCGTCCTTATCGCTTTTCTATGCCAGCGTCATATCCGGCTCGCCGCACGCGCCGTGCAGCACTTCTTCTGCGACCTTGTTATCCCTTACGGCGGTCAACCACGACCTCACCGCGAATCATCACAACCACCGGCTTCGACGTCGCCCCAAACGGCTCGCCGCTCCACAGCACGAGATCGGCCTGCTTCTTGGCAGCCACCGTACCGAGTCGATTATCCAGCCCCAACAGTTTGGCCGGCATCTGCGTCACAGTCGGCAACACCTGCTCCAAAGTCGCACCGTTTCGCATCGCGTACATCGCCTGCCGCGCGAGCCCATCTTCATCACGAAGCTCTTGCGCCGTCAGCGCCGTTTCCACACCGGCATTCAAGAGTGCCAAGAACGTATGCAGCCGATTGCGATGCGTCTCTGCGGCGTGCGCCCGATGACCTGGAGCGGACACATAGATGGGACCAAATATCACCGGGACGTGACGCGCAACGATTTCATCCAAGCACCGATACGCCTCCGTCGCCTCTTCAAGCACAAACGAGAGTCCGAACTCCTCCGTCAACCGAAGCGCAGCCATGATATCATGCTGCATGCGTGCCTGGATCCGAAGCGGAATCTCTCCGCGACGAACACCGTCGATCACCTTCAACGCCGAGTCGCACGCCGTATCCGCCCCGCCACGGGGCTCACCCTTTTTCCACCGCTGGGCATCGTGAAACGCCTTGCGAAACACCCACGTCACACCCATCCGCGTGGTGGGACGCCGCGTGTTGAACGAAACGAACTGGCGAAACGGCATGTTGTTGGACATGCCGCGCCACGACGGATCAGTCCCCATCGAAGCCTTCACGGCTCCAGCCTCACGAATCACCCGATCAGACGTCGCACCTGCCGTTTGCACAACCGCACCGCGCGAGCCAATGACCGCAGCGGAATCCGGCGCGACAAAAACCGTCGTCACACCACCGGCCGCAAGCCGCCCAAAATCCGGACTGCGCAGATTGACCGAATCAATCACACACGTATGGGGAATGACCTCTGATGATTGCTCTGCACTGACAGCCGACGGCCGCGTGCCGGCAGCCAAGACCGGGGGAACGTCAGGAAAACCGCACGACGAGCACTTCGCGCCGTCAGCGTGCATGTACGAACGAGGGCACATCGACCCGCAACACCCAACCGTGCCCGCGTGGTTATGGTTGGGGTCGTGAAACAGCTCGCGAAGAACAGCGGCCGCACTCGGCAACGGCGTCACCAACCTGTCTGTGGCTTCAACCCAAGCGTTCGCGTCGATCAACCCCGGCGTGATGGAACCGCCCTTCAGGTCGATCACCACAGCACCCGAAGGTACACTCACATCAGCGCCGACGGCCACGATGCTGCCGTCTCGAACGACAACCGCACCCCCCTCAACCACCGAACCGTCACCGACGTATATCTTAGCCGCCCGAATGACGGTGACACCATCGGCAGCCAGCACTGAAGCAGCGCCAAGACACACCCACGCGGCCAACCACGTCCGTAGCATCGTACGACTTCGTTGTCTTGCCTTCATGGGAACACTCCTTCACACACAGCAGTATCAGTCAACATCGCCAGCGGCCCGCAGCGCCGCATGGTCGGCGTAAACGCGCGTTCCGCCGATGTAGACAGCTAGCACTTTCGCATCGAGCCGAAGCGGGTCATCAGAAAAAATCACGAAATCCGCATCCTTGCCGGTCTCAATCGAGCCGATGCGATCGACCACACCCGCGACCTTGGCGGCGGTAATGGTCATCCCACGCCGGGCGGCTTCCGGTGCCATCCCATACCGAACGGCCAGTGCCGCCGTTAGCCGCACCGAATCTCTGCCCCGAACGGGCACCTGACCGGCAAACGCCACAGGCACCTCTTTATTGGATAGTGTCCCGGCAAGCGCCAGCTCTCGCGGTGGCGTATCAAGACCGTAAGGTCCGACCACCACCGTCGTCGCCCGCCCGCTCAACTCATTGGCCAGGTCATGCTCGCCGCCAGTGTGAACAATCGCATCAGGACCGGCCACCGTATCAAACAGGCGAAGCACCGCGCTCACGTCCATCGCGTCATCACAGTACACCAGGGACGTCAGCCCGCCCTTGACCATCGCGTTGAGTCGCGGATGAGCCTGACCGCGCCGCGCGGTGTCGAAAAGATCACGCAACATCGCCAATGAGCCGGTCCGAGAGGTCGGAGACCGATCATAGCGCCACACCTGAGGTCCAAGCGACAGCACCAGCGGGCCATCCGCACGAAGCACCACAGCACGCGAGGGGTCCGTTTTGATCACAGCCGCAACGCCGGAAACGAGGTTGTGCGGCGACGGAGAAATCATCGCAGCCGTCACACCGGCAGACAATGCCGTTTTGAAATCACGATGATGCCAATCAATCCCATCGATCGCGTTAACGGAAGGATCAATCGCGTTCTTGGATTCGTTGGTCTGACCGTAGCTGCCGATGTTGGAACGTAAATCAATGAGGCCGGGACACACCACCGCGTGGGCATACGCCCCGGTCGCCGGCTCGTCGGTCATCTTGATCGAGGCAAACTTCCCATCCCGAAGCTCAATATTCGCCGAAGGCTTCAGCGTACCGTCTGGCGCGACATACCGACCGACCAAGATCGTGGATGGCTGTTGCGCAAGCGCACGTGACGCAACCGCCGACAAGGCCAACGTGAAAACAGCCGCTAATACAAACCCAAAGTGCCGCGATCGGCGAATGGAAAAACGATGAGCGTGTCGTGGATGTCGATGGTTCATCGGTCGCCCTCCGCACTGGCGTCGAAGGCGATCTCGCCGTTGATTAGTACCTGCTCGACGCGCGACCCCGGATCGGAAGGATCACCGGACCAGATCACGAGATCGGCGGCCGCACCAGATCGAAGTCGACCGGCTCTGCCGCCAAGCCCAATCACGCGGGACGCCCGCGAAGTCACCCGTGAGAGCCAATCGTCCGATCCGACAGCACCCTGGCTCGTCGCGCCGTAGCCGGACGCCATCTGTGCGTTGAACCCGACAAATCGGGATGAGGTCGCACTGCCGCCGCTACCGATCGACCATGACACGCCAGCCTGACTCAAGGCGGCAGCATTACGACGAGAATGTCGACGGAACGCGCCATCCTGGAAAAGCTCGGAACGGGACACGCGACCGAGCACCACAGAGACCTTCGCCTCCGCAAGCTGATCCGCAACTAGGTACGCCTCGGTCGCGCCTTCGATCACGATGTCAATCTTGAATTCATCAGCCAATTCGAGCGCGTTCAAAATGCTCGCGCTGCGATAGGCCCGAATGCGAACGATCAATTCATGGTCGATCGCACGAAGCAGCACGTCGCTCTTGCGATCTGGGGCCGGTTGTTCCGGCTTCTCCAACTCGTCGTCGTCTTCATCATCCCCATCCTTGTCGCCGTCCTTCTTGTCGCCACCTTTGTCGTTTCCGGGCTTCTTGCCATTCTCGCCGTCAGCGCCACGGGCTCCGGACAACAAGGGACGAAGGCCGGCACCGTCCGGCTTGGGATCAGGTTTCGGCTTCGGCTTCGGCTTTGGATCGGGTTTCGGGTCAGGTTTCGGTTTCGGCTTGTCTTTGTCCTTTTCCTTGTCTTTATCTTTATCGCCACCGGACTCATCATCCGAATCGCCCTTCTTCTTGGGCTTGGACTCATCGTCGGCGTCTTTCTCGTCGCCAGCCTCCTCAGCCTCTTCTTTCTCCTTTTCCTTGCGGCGTTCTTCGAGTTTTTCGATATATTCTTTCAGTTCTTCGTCGTAGTCTTCCAACGCGCGACGGTAAACCTCAGCCTTTTTGAACGCTTTGCGAACCTTCTGAAACGTTTTCAGCCGTCCCAGCGCAGATTCCGAAGATCCGAAATCAACACACAACGCTGCGTCATCGTCAATAATCTTCGCGATCGGACCGGACTCACCGGGACTCAACTGCAACACCGCGCCGATGCCATTCACACCAGCACCACCGTTCGTTCCCACGAACATCGTCGTCACACCGTTGCGAAGCGCATCTCGAAAGGCCTCATGATCATAGGTGGCTACGGCATCTGACGCGCGGGAAGTCGGATCAGCCGAGGACGATGCGCCCGCGTGCCCCAGACCGCTCCACACGTCGATCAAACCGGGAGACACCGTCTTTCCTGCAGCGTCGATCTTCTTGGAGAACATGGGCGCACTAACCTCAGAGCCCAGCTCTACGATTCGACCACCCTTGATCACGATAGAACCACGCTCGACCACCGGACCGGTCTGCGTCACGATTCTAGCGTTTTCAATAACCGTCGCCCGGTCGAACAGTTGTGCGAAGACGGAAACCGGAAGCGACATAACGGAAGCTGCAACCAACGCCAGAATACGACGTTGAAAACCGGCATGACGCCGAGAACCGGACCCGCGCCAAGAACTCGACCTAACGAAGAAGCGACTCACCGCCGTCACCATTTCGATTCCTTCTGCCAGCATAAGCGACCTGTATTAACGAATGCCTCTTTCGCCACTCCGCGTGCGACTGCGACCACCACGTTGCGCTTCGCAACAGGTGCCGACCGACGCTGGCCCCTCCAGACCAAGCACGCACCACCCACTTCGAAGCGTTACTATAGTCGGTTCGCGCTTTCAATGGAATATAATGTTTCGAGAAACACGACGTTATCATCAATTACCACAACAAAATACAAACAGCCCTACCAACACTATCACGGCGCAAGTCGGACCCTTACCAGCACAGAAACCGACGGATCGCACTTGAGAAAGAAGGTTCAAAGAAAATATTGAAACACACGATCCGACATGCAAAGACTTGCACAAAGCCGGTTCCGCATACGAGTTATCGTAAGTGGGGTGCCTCAATAAATTCGCCGCAGACGAAGGGCGGGGGACGAAAAAGAGGCGAAAAAGAAGCACCGGATCGTTAGTCAGACTCTACCACTGTCGCAGTTGATTCCGGCGAAATGGGTTCCGGCGCTGTGGATTCAGCGGCTTCGGGCTCGGTAAGATCGCGTTCCGAAACATTCCGTTCCCGTACGTCCGGCTCCGCGACTTTGAGCGGCGGCACTTTTCCGGGTTGATCCGGATCGATCTTCGGTAGGTCTTTCAGCGTACCAAGCCCAAAGGCTTCCAAGAAATGCGGCGTCGTACCGTACAACAACGGTCGACCAATCTCTTCAGCGCGCCCGACAATGCGTACCAGATTCATATCACGAAGGCGAACCAACATGTCACCAACGGCCACCCCGCGCACCACCTCGACATCAGCCCGCAGTACCGGCTGCTTGTAGGCCACGATCGCCAGCGTCTCCAGGGCCGCGCTCGATAGCCGCGTCTCTCCGCGAGCCTTCTGGAGCTTCTTCACCCAATTGTTGTAAAGCGGCCGCGTGAGCATCTGGTAGCCCTTGGCGATCGATTCTATGCGAAACGCAGTCTCGTTGACCTCATAACGCTCATTCAACGCTTCGATATGCGCTTTGACGTCATTCCCGTCACCAACCCCGAGCATCTGAGCGATCTTTCCCGCAGAAAGCGGGGAATCCGTCGAAAAAAGGATCGCCTCGATTACGGATGGTGCCGAGACCCCGACCGACTCGAGCGCAGACTCACCCACTGCCTCAACCGGTTCGTCCGCGACCGCTGCCTTACCGTTAGAAACTTCCGTCGAATCGCTCATAACGCGGCATCATAGTAGAAATTTCCGAAACTAGCGACCTCAACCGTACACGTTCCTTATCAACCCCCGAACTGTTCGCTCAGTGCTGACATCACCGGTGATCGTTGCCTCGACGGGCTCATCCTTGTATACAATCGTCCTTGGTCTTCGAACCCTCGAGAGGAAATACCTGCCGTGACGAAAACGCTAAACCTGATTAAGAACCCCGCCTTCTCTGAGGGCAAAAAGAAACCACTGCGCTGGGACTGGCTCACCACGGACGATGCCGTCATTGTCGAGCGACCCGACGCTGGCGAAGGAATCACCATCCGCTGCGACCAGCCGGTCGCGTCGGCCATGCTCACCCAAACGGTGACTTGCAAGCCGGATGAGTTTTTCCGAGTCGAAGCCATCATTTCTTGTGATTTGACTGCCCATGACGCCGCTTCCGGCCTTGTCCTGACGGCCCAGCCATTTGACAAGACCACCCCGGCAGGCGAAAAGCTCACAACCAATGCCACAACAATAGCTTACGATCCATTCACGGTCTGCGCCTACATCGAAGTCCCCGAAGGTGCCCGGCGTCTCGCCATTGGGATTGGCCTGGAAAACGCCTGCGGCAGCGTGACGATTCACAGGGTGTCCGTCCTTGGCGTACTTGAGCCGGAAGAAACGTCCCACATCGTCGCTTTTCCGTCACCCGCCTACGCCCTGCCTGCCCCTCGAACCGCCAAGACCGTGGCTATCTGTTCAGGTAAAGCAGACGACCGACCGCTAGCGTCGATCCTTCGTACGGTCCTCGGGCGTAAAAACGTCAGCACGTTAGCCCCGACCGATTTTCAGAAAAAACTGCCAAAGACCGACGCCGTGTTGATCCTGGACGATTCCCCGCCGACCGGTCTACGGTCGATGACGGCCTTAGTAAAACTGGCTGAAGAGCGAATCGTCGTCGTCTCGACGGCCACGTTCTCCAAAATCACCAAGGGTATCGCACGGGTCCGCCGGGTGGACCAGGAGGACGACCCGATCTGTGCCAAGGTGGTCTTCGCCAACCACGCGACTCGGGGCTTCGCGCTGAATGATCTGTTTCCATATGCCGGCCCTGGTGAGCAACCCGGCGGTTACGCTCAGAATCAGTTTCGCACCGGACCGGACTTCACCAAGTTTTGCGAGCAGCACAAACTCATCACGCTACTGACCTCGATGTGCAACCAGGAGAACACGTCCGACAAACCGGTCTGCCTCTATCGCGAGACGAAACGCGGCGGGCTGTTCGTGCTCGATCTTAACCCCGTCGAATGCGTGCCCACCTCGGAGGGAAATCCCACGATCGCGCTGCACCTGCTACGAAATGTCCTGGGCCATGCGCAGCACTGCCTCGGTCAGTACGCAGCGCCGATCCAGGAGGAGTACGAAATCCGCGACATTTTTCGTGAGATGAACATTCGCTTTCCCGAGTTTGTGGAACATTCAGAAGATATCCCGATCCGGGACGTCACGGATCAGCTCATCACCATTGGTCGAGATGACGCGAGCTACGGACTGCCGCTGCGGCAAAAGCCGGTGGTTTTAGTACGAAGCGGGCTTCACTCCGGTGATGCCGAGAGCGTGTATGGTGCGTTCTTTTGGTTCAAGCAGTTGGTCCGGATGCCGCCATTCACCTGCACCTATAGTGAATCCCTCGCATCGAAGTTCCGATTGGCGTGGGCACCGATGGTCGCCGGGTGGGACGGTCGCTACGGGTGGCGTCGCGGGAATCGCACGCCGCTGCAAGACATGGAAATCGAAGCTGAGGACGGCGCGTTTGCCGTGCTTATTGATCTGGTTTCGGTTCCCTGGAACCGCGCTCGGGTTGTCGTTCCCTCGCGCCGCGGACGATACCAGCGGTACGCCCAGTGGCTGCCGGCGTTGCAGGAATCTTTTTCCGCCGGAAATTATTTCGCCTATGCACCACCGCACGGTGAATTGTTTTCGGATCGCACGAAATACGCATGGCGCCGCGCAACGCCACCGGTTTCGGTAACGACGGACGACACGTTGTTTGAGACCGACGCCCACCGTCAAGCGCAGGCCGCCGGTGCCGAGTTGGTTCGCATTGAAGTCCCGGGGCACGACGCCGATTTCTCCAGCCACTCGATCTACCGCACGGATCTGACGGCCTCCCTCTTGGAGTGGGTCATCGGGCTCCAGTACGGGTTGGTCGCGGTGAACCGGACAGAACGAAAAATCCGCTGCAACGGCTTTGAGCCGGTGGCACCGGGGTCAGCCCTGGTCGTCGATGGCAACGACGTCATGCTGCGTCCAGCCTCATCGAAGGTCGGATAAGCCCCCAGACTTCCACTCGAAAAATGGGTCGGAGAAGCTGGATTTTCGGACCTTTCCCCGTCAGCAAACAGGACTTCTGCCCCGAAGACCACAAATAAACTGATTTTGGGGTGGTCGATTCCAACCAAAGGTTCTGCTACAATCGGACGCGGATGAACTAGGGGAATCCTGCCAATAATACCAACCAGGAGGTGTACATTGTTGCGGATCGCGCTGCATCGGGTTTTCATTTTGGGCATATTGGCAACGGGTGTTGGAGTGGTGTCGGCCGCTGACGTTGAACCTGGGGACGCTCCCATGTGGACGTTGGTCGAGGCGGGCGCTGGGGGCGTGGCGGCCGCTGAGGCTTGGGTTCAGCCCGAGCGTCATCAAGCTGCGCGACTGGACGTACAGCGTTTGGCGGTGCTTCTCGCAAATGCCCCGGCCGAGTCAAACGTAGCGTTGGCCGATTCGGAGTCGGTCATCACCCTGCCCATGCCGGACGGCACGATGGCACGGTTCGCGTTTGTTGCGGCACCGGTAATGGCACCGGCACTCGCAGCAAAGTATCCGGAAATCAGCACGTACGTCGGCCGCGGGATTGACGATCCCGGCGCTTCGATTCGGTTCGACAACACGCCCGCGGGGTTTCACGCGCAGATCCTATCACCCAACGGTGCCGTGTATGTGGATCCGCTCTGGCGCGGTGACCGTGTGAACTACGCATCGTACTACAAACATGACCACACCAGGGGTGACCGCGCGCCGTTTGAGTGCATGGCCAACCAACTCGCACCGGAGGATGGCGGCCCGAATCCAACGCAACAACGCGCGATCCCAACCAACAACATCGCTGCAACAAGCGGAGACACGCTGTATACCTACCGCTTGGCCTGTGCGGCGACGGGCGAGTACACACAGTTTCATGGCGGCGGCGTCGTGAACGGATTGGCGGCAGTCGTTACAGCGATCAACCGCGTCACCGGTCTGTATGAGATTGATTTTGCAATCAGGTTAGAGCTGGTTGCCAACAATGACATCATCATCTTCACGTCACCGACTACGGACCCCTATAGCAACAACGACGGGTTTGCGATGTTGTCGCAAAACCAATCCAGGCTCAATAGTGTGATCGGTTCAGCCAATTACGATATCGGCCATGTGTTCAGCACAGGCGGCGGCGGTATCGCGGCGTTCCAGGCGGTATGCAGCAATTCCCGAAAGGCTCAGGGGGTCACAGGCCTGCCATCACCAATTGGAGATCCGTTTTATGTAGACTACGCCGCCCATGAAATAGGCCACCAATTCGGCGGCAGTCATTCGTTCAACGGCATCAACGGAAGCTGCTCCGGCGGTAACCGCACCGGATCGACGGCGATGGAACCGGGCAGCGGATCGACGATCATGGCGTACGCGGGCATTTGCAGTGCGGACAACCTTCAGTTCAACAGTGATCCGTACTTCCACGCCATCAGCATCCAACAGATCGGTAATTATGCACATTCCGGCTTTGGCTCCATATGCAGCGTCGAAACGGCCACCGGCAACACACCGCCCACCGTGAGCGCTGGTCCGAATCACGCCATCCCCAGCCGCACGCCGTTCGCACTGACCGCGACTGCGTCTGACGCTGAATCCACCGCGCTCACCTATGCCTGGGAACAATACGACACCGGTCCGGCCCAGGCGCTTTCAGCGCCCGACAACGGTTCGAGCCCGCTGTTCCGCTCGTTTGACCCAACACTGGACCCCACGCGAACATTCCCGCGTCTGAGTAATATCCTCAACGGGTCATCCACAACCTCTGAAAAACTCCCAACGACGAACCGGTCGATGCTGTTTCGCGTCACGGTTCGCGACAATCAAGCCGGCGGCGGCGGCGTGGAGAGAGATGACACACTTATCACGGTTGATGCCGGCGCCGGACCGTTTGTCGTCACCGCACCAACCTCCGCAGACAATTGGGTCGGCTCGGGCTTGGTCACGTGGGATGTCGCCGGGACTGATACGGGCATCGTCAATACGCCAACAGTGAATATCCTGCTGTCCACCGACGGCGGCCTGACTTTTCCCACCGTATTGGCTGCCGGCACGCCAAACGACGGCAGCGAAACGGTTGTCGTCTCTACGCTCAACACGACAACGGCGCGGATCAAAGTGGAAGGTGCGGGCAATGTCTTTTTCAACATCAATCCGGGGAACTTCGAGATCGCCAACTGCATTGTGGCCGGCGCACCGCTGGCCGAAACCGGAGGCATCGATAAGAATCGCTACATCGCCTTCGAAACACCAACCGGCGGCGGAAGCACGGCCATCCAGGTTCAGTTCGACGCGTTGCCGGCACCGTTCAATATCTTCGACGGTGAGGTTCGCTGGGCCGGTCCGCCCATCGAGTATGCCGACGGTGAGACCGGCACCTTTATCGCCAGCCGTTTGCAATGCGACCCCCACTTCACCGACTGGAGCACGGTCGGTTTACTTCACCTTTACGGTGAGAGCATCGTGCCGTCGGCCACGTACAGCGTTTCCTCGTTTGCTTGTGCTCAGACCATCGCGGGCGTACCCGTCGATACGCTGGTTGTTTCCACGCGGGCTTGGGGTGATGTCGTTCCGCCATTCGCCGAAGAGGCTCCGATCCAACCGGACTTTCAGGATATCTCAGCGATGGTGCAGGCGTTCCTCGACTCACCCACGAGTCCGGGTAAGGCACGCGCGCAGCTCGACGGGGATGCGCCCGATCCCACTGCGGACGTCAGCTTTTTGGACATCTCCAAAGCCGTCGAGGCTTTCCTGGGTGCTACGTATCCGTTCTCCGGGCCTTTGGCTTGCCCGTAGCCAGCACGAACGAGCCAGCACGAACGAGGGAGTGGAGCCTCCAAAGAACCTCACGACCAAGAAACTTCACGAGGCGCGTAGGCCGGGTACCATGCCCGGCCTACGCGTCGAGGTGGACGTAGCACATCAGCTTGTGCGCGAGGCGCGCGGCCAGGTACTCCGTCACGACCTGACCGGGGATCGGCATCACCTCGACGATGTCGGCACCGATGATCTTTTTTTCTGACGCCACAAGCCGCAAGAGGCCCGTCACCTGATACCAATCCAACCCGCCGGGCTCCGGCGTACCCGTGCCCGGCGCGATCGACGGATCAAAGCCGTCAATATCAAGCGTAACGTAAACCACATCGCCCAGGGTATCGAGCACACGATCAAGCCAACCCTCGTCGCTGTGACAATCGAGGGCCGTAACCGGGTTGATCTTCGCGCGGCGTGCGAACCGATGCTCACTCTCATCCATCGACCGGATACCCACCGGCACGACTGAAGCTCCCATCTCAACCACCCGCCGCATGACGCAGGCGTGGGAAAACTTCGTATCGTGGTAGGTGTTGCGAAGATCAAGGTGGGCGTCGATCTGCAAGACCGACAGCTTCTTGTGCTTCGTCATGGCGGCCCGAATTAGCGCGGACGTGATGCTGTGGTCACCGCCGAGCCCGAACAAGAACTTCCCATCACGAACGACGCGCCGCGCCGCCTTGAACAGATCCTCGTGCATCGCCTCGGGACCGGCAAGGTTCGGCTCTAGAAAATCGAGCGTGGCGATGCCGCACTCATAACACGACCCGACCAGTTCATCATCAAAGTATTCCACATGCTGTGAGGCGCTGAGAATCGCAGCAGGCCCGTAGCGGGTGCCGGAGTTGTAACTGGTGGCCGCGTCATAGGGGACGGGAAGCACAGCAAACTTCGCAGCATCGTAATCAGCGTATTGGGCTTCGAGCCCGAGAAAGTTCTGCGGCAGCGCGTTCATGAGGTTTCCCGAAAATATTTCACGGGCCGAGGCACGGCAACCACCTACCACAAACCGATTGCTTTGGCCGATTACTTTGGGTCGTCAAGGTACTTCGAGTACTGCGCTCGGTAGGCCGGATGGTTCGCAGCAACGTCACGCATCACGTCTGTCATCTCTCCGATCCGCGTAAACAAGCGGCGTTGTTTACGCTTGGCCGCTTTCACCAAGGCGTACTGAGCAATCAACGGGAACGTCAGCGATGCACACGAATACACGACGACGTTGTTCTGGCGCGCATCTTTGAGCTTGCCCCAGCTACGCGCCTCTGACGGTGTGGCACCAGACAGGCCGCCCCAATGCGGCGAGTCCGTCGTAAGCTGTAAGAAGTAATCATGCCCGCCCTTGGTTTTATCGAGAAGAATCTGGTGCAATGTCGGCTGCGTTTGAAGATAAAAGTTCTTCGGTGAGCCGCCGCCGATTTCCACCACACCGTTGATATCCGCGTCGCGAACGATCGCGGCCGTCTCGATCACGTCGAGCAGCGGGTTGAGGTTCACATCCTGACCGTGGAGCTGCGGTACGATCAGGTTCATGCCGATCGACGAATCACCGGGCGACGACGTATAGATCGGCACGTCATACTTGGCGGCCGTCGCCACAAACGACTTCTCCGGGTGCGGCGCGGTCTCAAAGACCATCTGCCCGAGCTTGTGGTGTAACGTGGCCGTCGAAAATGGCTTCGACGTGTCCATCTGTTTGACTGCGTCGAGGATAACCGTGTCGGTGGCCATCAACGTGTCGTCGTCGGCGATGAACACATCGTAGATTCGCGCAACGCCCTCATCAGCCAACGCATTGTCGTCCACGTCCGGGCTGCCCTGAACCATCGGAAACTCATACGGACGGTGAAGGTCGTGGTAAAGGTTGGCACCGGTCGAGATGATAAAATCAACCATGCCGGCTTCGATCAGCGATGAGAAAATACCGCTCATACCGATCGGCGTCATGGCACCGGCAATGGTCAGCCCGACCGTCGCGTTGTTGTCAAGCATGGACCGGTAGAGCTGAGCGCCCTCGGCCAGCCGCCGACCGTTAAAACCGCTTCGCGCGAAGACGTTGTCAATCAAGTCTACAACCGATTCGTTTCCCGCAAGCTCCAGTGGCTCGATCATCGGGCCTTGCAAAGGGTCTTGGCTGTTAGGACAACGGGCGTGGTGGGGATCATGGGTCATGTTGGTGTCAGCACGTGTGGCGCGGTTCTACACAATGAACACTGCGGCCGCCAACGCAGTGGTCCACAGACCATTCTTGTCACCCTCAACGCTCTGTACGACGGCCCGCGTATGAACCACCAAACCCTTGGCCTGATAGATTTCCTTACGCTCGTTGTACGCCTTGTCCGGATCGAGATCGATGCCGCGCGTCGTCGCGAGCATGGTGGCGGCCATGTCCTCTACATAGTCGGCGCAGGTCTTGCGGTTCATGCCGAACCCGTGGTGCTCTGCGATGTAGCCGTGGTGTTCTTTGTTTGCCGGTACGGCGAGCCCGATCCCCGCGCAGGCAAGCCGGTTGGGTTCGTTCGTGCGCGTCTCGGCGAGCACGCAAAAGACGATCTGCCCCGGCTGCAACTCCTTAAGCCCGCGAGCCCTGGATACGATCTTGCAACCCGGGGGGTAGATACTGCTGACGCGCACGAGGTTGTATTCGGCGATTCCCGCATCACGCAGTGCCTCTTCAAACGACTGAAGGTTCTGGCGGTGTTTGCCATCACCCTTCGTGAAGAACATCATTTTAGGAACTAGCTGGCTCTGCAATGAACAACTCCCAAGAACACCAAAGACCTACATACCGCCAACACGGGTGGGATTGTAACGAATCACCCCCTAGCGGCAAGCCAAGAGTTTTTGCAGGGCGGGTAGGATATCCGCGAGCGCCCGTCCGCGGTGACTGATGCGGTTCTTGTGATCCGGGGTCAACTCGGCCGAAGTTTTCCCAACATCCGGAACAAGGAAATAGGGATCATAACCAAACCCGTTGTCGCCGCGCGGCTCATCAACAATGAACCCTTCGATCACACCACAACCGGTAGCCACCACACCGTCTGCGTTTGCCAGTGCCATGGCACAACGAAACCGCGCGGTGCGAAGCGGCTGCGGCACATTCGCCAGCGCCGCGATGAGTTTGGTATTGTTCGCTGCATCATCGGCATCGGTACCGGCGTACCGCGCCGAGTGAACGCCCGGCGCACCGTCGAGCGCGTCCACCTCCAACCCCGAGTCATCGGCCAATGCCCACGCCCCCGTAAAGCGCGCATAATGCGTGGCCTTGAGCGCCGCGTTTCCTGCGAACGTATCTGCATCCTCGACGGCTTCCGACAATCCGGGGTAGTCGGCCAAGCTCGCCAACTGACACGGCAAACCCGACAGCACCGCCCGCACTTCGCGCAGCTTTCCTTGATTCGTCGTGGCGATCACGATCGTCGATGGCGTAGTCACGGCGTACCCACCGTAGGAACCTGCACGAGCCGCGACGGCATCTTGATGAACTTACCGTCGTCACCCTTGACCTTAAAAATGTGGCCATTGACCAGGTTGTACTTCAAGGCGTCATCGTGCTGAAGCCGAAGCACCTTGTCACTGTAATAAGATTTTCCGTCGCTGCGAATCTGAACCGCGTCAACACCGAAGAGCCCCACCGTCACCACGCTCGCAGACGCGGCGTGGTGGTAGTAGGCCTCATACCCGGCCGCACGAAGCCCCGCACAGTAATCGGCCGCAGCCTTTTTGTATTCCCAAAAATCCTCCGTCGGCTCAAACACGGCGACCTGTAGGGAATAGACCGCCGCCACACGGCTCAAATCCCACGCCGGATCGCCCGTATCACGCTGCGGCGTTCGCATCACCATCGCGCGGGTAAACATCCGACGACCATCCGGCGTGCCAAGTTCCCGAAGGAGGTTCATATCACGACGCAGCCCTTGGGGCGAAATCCGTCGGCCTGTCTTGGGATCTTGCGGGCGGCGGTAATGACCGTAACAGAGCCGCGACATGCCCTCCGCGTCGTCCACAACAAACACATCTTCCGAGCGAATCCCCGGTGTACGCTTCAACGTTTCTGCCAGGCTCTGAGCGAGTTGGGCACGGTTAGAGCCTTGCATCTCCGCGCAAACAATCGTCCACGGCGCACCAGACCGCTGCGGCGCTGCGCACCCACCGGACCACAACGCGCTGGCCGCCACGAGCACAGCGAAGGCCACTGAACTCGACCGAATCCCACTCACTTGATCCGTTTCCTCAGCGCCTTGGCCTGCACTTCCACCAGTTGCTTGATACCGCGCGAGGCGATCCGCACCAGCCGATCGAGCTCGACGCGCGTGAACGTCGCTTCCTCGCCTGTGCCCTGAACCTCGATGAACTTGCCCGCCCCGGTCATCACGACGTTCATGTCAACCTCGGCCGACACATCTTCTTCGTAGTTCAAATCAAGCAGCAAACGCTTGCCGACGCGCCCCACGCTCACCGCGCCGACCGGCTCCGTGATGGGTGACTTCGCGATCAGCTTGTTCTTGAGACCAAAGCGCACCGCGTCGGACATCGCCACGAAAGCCCCGGTAATGCTGGCTGTCCGCGTACCGCCGTCGGCCTGCAACACGTCGCAGTCGATCAAGATTGAGTTCTCACCGAGCCGAGCCATATCGACCACACTCCGTAGTGATCGCCCGATCAACCGTTGGATCTCTTGTGTGCGGCCGTCGATCTTGGACCGGTTTCGGCGACGGCGCGTGTTTGTCGCGGCGGGGAGCATGTCGTACTCGGCCGTCACCCACCCAAGCCCCTGCCCCTTGCGCCACGGGGGCACGCTGTCCTCGAAACACGCGGTACACAGTACCACCGTCCCGCCGCATCGGATCAGCGCAGAGCCAGCCGCGTTCTTCGTATAACCCCGCGTGATCTCCACCGGGCGGAGCTCGTTAGCTTTTCGGCCGTCGTTTCTTGCCAATGTACAACCTTCCTGAAAACAAACTTTTGTGCCATTCATTCATGCGCCAGCGACGATAGGATGAGCGATTCAACGTGTCAACGCAAACCCGCTTGCCACGCGCGTAGGCACGTCACGGCCACAGCTCCCGCCGCCGTCACGCGAAATGATCGCGAGGTTTCTGCTGTCACGGAGAGTTCAACCCACATCATCTTTTCCGGCATGACGCCGCGCATTCGGTCTGCCCATTCCACGATAACGACCGAGCGTTCGTGTTCAAAGTCATCAAACCCGAGCGATAACAGTTCGGTACTGCTCTTGAGCCGGTACGCGTCGAGGTGAACCAACGTCAACCGCCCGGTGTATTCATGAACCAGGGTAAAGGTCGGGCTGGTCACCCTGCAACCGTCTGCGACCGCATTACCGACCGCGACTCCCTTGACGAAATGCGTCTTGCCCGCACCGAGCGTGCCAACCAGACCGACCGTCAACGTACCAGACATCGCTCGCCCCAAGCCTGCGCCAAGCGCAAGCGTGTCATCAATAGATCCCGACTCAAAGGTTGCCTCAAGTGTTTCGCCGCTCAATGTACGTATCCCTTCGGAGACAAAGCCGCCACGCTCCCGTCGGGCTGCTCTAGCCGAAACCCTTCCGGCGTCACAACCCCGACCGGAATCAGCGCGCCGCCAATCTCGGCAAGTCGTGCTTGCGTCGCGGCGTCACTGGCGACCGAGAGCAGCAGCTCGAAATCCTCACCATCACAAAGCGCATGATCCCGCGCGGACCGCCCGTCAGTCTCAGCCAAGGTTTTCGCATCATCGCTGATGGCCTGCTCCAACTGCGGCGTTCGCAACAACGCACCCACGCCAGACGCCTCACAGACGCGCCAAAGATCCAACGACAAACCATCCGTAATATCAATCATCGCATGCAACGCACCACCCAAGCCTTGTGCCAGTGCCTTCGCCTCACGCACGCGCGGCACGAACGACAGGTGCCGGCCCAATATACTCCCGCCGAGCTTGCCCGTCACAACAAGCACGTCTCCGACTCTCGCCCCGCAACGCAGAACCGGTGTCACATCATCATAAGGCACGGCCACCACAGCGACATCAATCGCCAGCGGCGAAAACCATCGCGTCGTATCCCCCCCACAAACGGACACATCAAAAACGCCGGCGGCCGCGAACGCACCGTCCATCAGCGCCTTCGTGCCTGCCGCGTCCATCTCCTCCGGCAGGGCCAGCGACACCGTCACCGCCTTGGGGCAGGCGGCCATTGCGGCGCAATCACTCAGCGCACAGTTCACGGCCTTACGCCCGATCGCGTCGAAAGGGTGCTCGCGCGAATCGAAATGCACACCATCGAGGAGCATATCCGAGGAAAACAGGATATGCCCACCGGACGCTGCCACCACGGCCATGTCGTCGCCAAGGCCAACCGGCACCCCAGCCCCACCCGATCGCTCTCGGAGCCAGGCCACGAATTCTAGTTCATCACTACCCATCAACGCCGATCTTACCACGCCAGCCAAGCCAGACCACCAACACACCCGCGAAAAGACGCCTCTGCTCTTATCAAGCCCCACTGGCTCAAGGCAAGCTTGGCGATGAGTCGATCCTTACTCCGAGCGGCTTTAGGTGACACTGACTTGGCCGTATCATACGCTGTGGTCACAGGCCGCCGGACAGCACCAGGGGCACGAACCGTTACTCTCAGGAGCTTCACAATGTTTTGCAACCATCGACGCGGTTTGTTCATGTGCGTCCTCGCCGCGCTGGCCAGCGCGGCACCCGTCTCTCGCGTCAATGCGTGCGGCGGCTTTTTCTGCCAGGTGATCCCCATCAACCAAGCCGGTGAGCAGATCATCTTTCGCCAAGACGGCGATAGGGTCACGGCCATCGTACTGATTCAGTACGCTGGCGACGCTCCTGACTTCTCCTGGGTCGTACCGGTTCCAGGCATCCCCGAATTGTCTACGGGTAGTGATCTCGTGTTCGCGCCATTGGAGCTGGCCACGCGCCCGCAATTCATACTCGAAACCACGGGCGAGTCATGCCCGGAAGATATCCCAACCGTGTTTCTCGGCGGTGGCGGTGCTGACACTGCGGCAGGCCCGCCCGAAAACGACGGCGTGGAGGTATTACAGAGCCTGGCTGTCGGTCCGTTTGATGTGCAGATTGTTTCCAGTGATGCCCCCGACGCCTTGGTCACCTGGCTCGAAGACAACGACTACGACCTCGCCGACCGCGGGCGCGATCTGATCGCCCCGTATGTCGAAGAAGGTATGAACTTCGTCGCGCTGAGGCTGCTGCAAGATCGCGGCACGGGTGACATCCAGCCACTAATCATGCGCTACACCAGCACCGAGCCGATGATCCCGATCCGCCTGACGGCCGTCGCCGCGCTGCCGGACATGGGCGTCATCGCGTGGCTGCTGGGTGATTCGCGAGCCGTGCCGCTTAACTATTTGCACGTCACGCCCAACTACACCACCCTCAACTGGTACTCGGGAACCACGACGGCATACGCCAGCTACCAGGGGCTCATCACGGCCGCCATGGACGAAGCCGGCGGACAAGGCTTCGCCACGGATTACGCCGGGCGCGATCTCGATGTGACGGCCTCACTCCCCACGGTCGCCACCTTCACCGATGAAATCGTACGGCTCTCGGCCATCGAGTCCGACGCGGAGATGATCGCCGCGACCGCCACGGGGTTTGTGATTCCCCAGGATAAAGTACTGGAGATGCTGCGCCGCGCGGTGCCGCTGCCCGAGGGGCAGGATGAGTTCGCGTATCAAGTTCCCGAGCTGCTGTCTGACCTGTTCAGTGCCGATGCGTTGGCTGCCGGGCGAACGAGCCTACTAAACGAACTCAACACCAACATCGTCACGCCGCTAACCGAAACGCTGGCCGTCTTTGACGGTGATCCCTACATCACGCGGCTGTACACCACGCTATCCGCAGAGGAAATGACACTCGACCCGACTTTCTCGTTCAACCCCGATCTTGGAGATCAGTCCGTGGAGCGCCGGGCCGCACTTGACCTTTCGTGCGACACGTTTAATTCGCGTTGGACGCTCACGCTCGGTGCGGGCACGGACCGCGATGGTGAAGTCGTCATCAACGGGCTCGGCTCACCGCCCGGATTCATCATGCCCGTGATCGACCAAGACTCGATCTGGCGCACCGAAACCGTAACCGCAAGCGGACCACCAACCGTCGTCACGCAAAAGCAATTCACCGTCGCACAGGTCATCGGCGACGACGCAAACACCGGACTGCAACTTTGCGGCGCGGGGACAGGACTGTGCGGCGCAGGCACGGCCGCCGCCATGCTATTCATGATGCTCGGACTACGCATCATGCGAAAACGGCGGGAGTAAAGCGCGTTGGGCGCAATCAGAACCGGCAGCAGCGTTGAGTGATTCAGGATCGATTCGCTTGTGTGACTATTCAATCCCGGCGAAAGGCCGGATGTGCTTGGACAGCGAGTCGGTAGTTTGAGGCTTAGCCAAGTCGAACGGCAAGAACACGCCGTGGTTGTGATCGCTCGCCAAGATGATGAGCCGGTCGTGCCAGATGTCGTACCCCATCTCCTGCGGCTGATGACCGCAGATGAACACATCCACATCAAGCATGTCGGCCAGCGCCGCCAGCGCCGGCTCCGTGTGGTAGCGACCCCAGACCAACGTATGCGCCGCGCCGCGATCGCCCAGGTCGGCCTCGGTTGGAATGCGCGATAGCACGCTAGCATCAAACGCTGGTACTTCACGCGGCGCAGGTAGCGAATGCGACAGGAAAACCCGGTTGGCCGTCCTGGCGGCGAGCGGCAGTGATTTAATGTACGCGTTCACGCCAATGAGCACGTCCTGACCACCCGAGCCAAACGCCTCGCACACCGCCTGCTCAAAGGCCACGGTGACCACACGCCCGGCTTTGGTGATCTCGTGCCGCGTGAGCTGAGCCAGCTCGTGGTTACTCTGAAGAAAATGGACTTGATCCGGAAACGCACACTTCCACGCGGCAGCCTGGATCAGGATTCGGAACGATTGATCCGAATCGTCCAGCCCAGCAACCTCCTGGTGAATAATCTCATGCAGCACAACATGCCGTGGCGAGAACCTCTCCAAATCACAGTAGCGTTGGAGCTTTTCAAAGTTGCGCGCGTGTCCGTGAAGATCCCCGGTCATGACCAGTTGTCCGTAGTTGGGAAATACAAGCAGTGACCCGTCGCGCAGGGGGTCGCTGAGATTGAGCTCGGCCGCCTCGTGCAGAATGTCGGCAGCCTTGAACGGGTCGTTCATGATTCCTCTTCCGGCGGCACCGGAGCG
Source organism: Planctomycetota bacterium (assembly GCA_024278695.1). Classification (GTDB taxonomy): domain Bacteria; phylum Planctomycetota; class Phycisphaerae; order UBA1845; family UBA1845; genus JAJRSP01. The sequence goes on from JAJRSR010000182.1 coordinate 36,675, forward strand.
TCCTTGCCGGCACTCTCGGGCTGGCTTTTCCGCACATCGCTGCGATTCTTTTTCCATAGTTTCTTAATGGCTTCCAGCCTGGTTGATAGCTCTTTCATGTCGCCAGGACGATCATTCGGATTGTCACGACAACAAGCCATCACCAGATTGGACAGCGCCAGAGGAATCCTATCATTCAGCTCGTGCGGAGCAAGCGGCTTATCCGCAGACATCAGATTGATACCGCCTCGGGTGTTCTCGTTACGCATGGCCGTTGGGTAGTTTTCAGACGTCAAGAGCCAATACATCGTCGCGCCAAGATTGAACACATCCGTCCGCGCGTCCAACAACATCCGACGAACTTGCTCCGGTGCGATATAGTCGGGCGTGCCCTGGATACGTTCCTTCTTATGACCGAGCGGGCAAGATTGTCCGAAGTCTATGATTTTCACGACGCCGCCTTTGGCGACCATGATGTTGTTGGGTTTGATATCGCTGTGAACGTAACCCGCCTCATGCATCGCATGGAGCCCGGCGGAGACCCGCTGACAGATAATCAGAAAGGTGTCGAGCCGGTTCGGACGAGCCGTCTCCAGCGGTAGACCATCCACATAGTCCATCACAATCGCGATTTCTTTCACCTGCAAAAACTTCTTGACGCGATGAATGGAGTGGCTGTGTCGAAGCGAGGGGTGGTCTAGCTTATGACTGATGTCATATTCGAGCTCAACCTGATCGATGAAACAATCGTCGGCGGCGCTTTTCCGCTCGACATGTTTGACGGCGAACCGCTTCTTGGTCACGACGTGCGTCGCGAGGTAAATCTTGGACCCCGCGCCCGTTCCCACGGGGCTACCGATCGCATATCCTGGGACTTCCAACACGACGAACCTACACCGTTTCCGTCTTTGCACCTTGGGGCAAACGGAACGACCGTCAGCCTGCGAACCACCCACTCAGCCCAACCCGAAAGCCGCCCCATCATGTACCAAGCAACCGCTCGTGCCGCGGAAGACGCAAGGCCCGATCCACGGACCCCAGGGGAAACAACGGGGGGAAGATTAGCAGCGATCGCACAAGATTCCAAGTCCTACCAAACGAGGACCTGAACGCCATTGGGAGCTACACGGGGCTTAGCCATCCCCGCCGCCGCTAGAGCAGCCCCGGCGTATTGCCGAGTGTTTCGATCATCTTCAGCGCGGCTGGACCGGCCAGCACCACCAGAATCGCGGGAAAAATAAACAGGATCAACGGTGCCATGAGTTTCACTGTCGTTTTCTGGGCCCGTTCCTCGGCCGCCTGACGCCGCTTGACACGGAGCGCATCCGACTGGTTACGAAGCGCGCGGGCGATACTGGTACCGAACCGCTCCGCCTGGTTGATGATGGCCACGAGCGATCGTGCCTCCTCCACACCGGTCCGGATGGAAAAATTGGTTAGGGCTTCCGACCGGGGAATACCCATCTGCCCCTCCATCGTCACGGCTTGCAATTCTTCGGCCAGCTCAGGATGGACAGCTTTCATCTCATCACCAACGCGTTGAAACGCAGCATCCAAACCGAGCCCGGACTCGACGGTAATCACCATGAGATCAAGGGTATCCGGAAGACCATGCCGGATGCTTTCTTGTCGCTTGGAGACGGCCGACATCAGCCAAAGGTCCGGGGCTAAAAAACCGCAACCCGCAGCCATAAGCGTCACGCCGATTCCGTTCAACATGGTCTGCCCGCCGGACCAAGCGTAGGCCGCCCCGGCAAATCCCAAAATGACAGCCATAACGGTCTTGCTCGCCAAGAACGTCGTCGGCGCGGAATCGGATCGGATCCCCCCCATGCACAGGCGCATGCGAAGCTTGGACATCTGCTCCGCGTCCTGAACCTGGTTCTTGGACACAGCGATCGGGGCGACGGTATCCATCACCTTCTGCGCGACGGACTGCTTTGCCTGCTCCCGTATGGCCGCGACGGCATCCTGAGAACGCTTGCCCGACATGCGCCGCTTGACGGCATCGCTATCATCCTGGGACGTGGGCCAGAGTGAATACACCACCAACACGATGCTGACGACGATCATCCCGCCGTATAAGTAAAGCTCCATAGCCTAAGCTCCTCGCGAACACCGCGTCATTCAAGCCACCATCGCACGATTCTTCTAATGCACGTCTCAGCAATAACCATACAAACCAGAGAAGAATGGCAATTCGCCATGCCGCTCCATACCACGGGAAAGGCCCGCAACTAGACCTTGATGTTGACGATCCAGCGAATCATCGCAATACCCATCATTTGCAAGCCGATCGCGGCCATCAACATGAGCTGACCGTTGGGGTCATCGAGCAGCACCTGACCGTATTCCGGATTGAGGTACATCGAACCCGCAAAGACGATTCCTGGTAGCGCGAAAAGCACCCAGCCGGACAGCCGCCCCTCGGCCGTCAAACCACGAACCAAACCGGCCAGCTCGATTCGTTCTCGGATCACGCCACTGATATTGTCAAGCACTTCGGCCAAGTCACCGCCGGTCTGCCGCTGAATCATCACAGCCGTCACAAAGAACCGAACATCAAGCGAATCCACGCGTTCGGCCATAGACCGGAGCGCTTCCTCGACCTTCACGCCCAGGTTCTGCTCGTGGTACACTTGCGCGAACTCTGTCGCCACCGGTGGCGGCATCTGTTCGTAGATCAACTGAATGGCCCCGGCGAGTGAATGCCCCGCGCGAAGCGCCTGACTCATCATTTCAAAAACGTCGGGCAGTTGGTTCGCCAGCTTGTTCATACGGCGTGACCGGCGAAAGCTAAGCCAAACCAGCGGCAGCACAACAACAGCCACACCAACTCCGGCAGCGAGAATGGCATTGCTGCCCATCACCAATAGACCCAACGTGCCGGCGAGCGCGATACCGCCCAAGTTCAGCAACGTCTGAGACGCCGACCAATCCACGGCGGCTTGATCCAAGAGCGTTTGCAGCTTGGGCACGACGGCAAGCTTCCCGAGAATCGACTCGGCAAAACTGTCTGCAGCACCCATCGCCCCTCGGCGAAGAAGGTCTACGGCATCCTTTTCCTTGTTCTGGCGAACCGCCCCGGCAAGGCGGTCCTGCATGCGCTTGCGGCTCGAGGTGCGCGTCTCCGCGATCACCTGAAAGATACCATAGAACAACAACATCGAACCGAGCGTCGGCAGAACGTAGACCATCCAGCCGGGCATCTGTGCGAGCATTAGTTGCGAGGAAGACAAAATCATGATCCCGTTCTCCGGCTGCATCGTCTATTCGCCATCGTCTGTAAGAAGTACGCGTCGTGTAAACATTTCCGGATCCAGGTCGTGCCCGGTGGTCCGGAGTCGTTCCAGAAAGGACGGGCGAATACCGGTCGCCACAAACTGCCCCTTCGCTCGCCCCTTGGAAGACAACCCCGTCTGTTCAAACGCAAAAATATCTTGCATCGTAATGATATCGCCCTCCATGCCGGTCACTTCCGTAACCGTCACCACTTTTCGAGGTCCACCCGTGAGGCGCTGCGCCTGAACGAGAAGGTGAATCGCCGAGGAAAACTGCTGTCGGATGGCCCGCAGCGGTAGCTCGAACCCGGCCATCATCACCATTGTCTCAACACGGGCCACGGAATCGCGCGTGCTGTTGGCGTGAATCGTCGTGAGCGAACCGTCGTGACCCGTGTTCATCGCCTGAAGCATATCCAGCGTTTCTGGACCACGGCACTCACCCACGACAATTCGATCCGGACGCATACGCAAACTGTTGACCAACAGATCACGAATGCTAATGCGCCCCTTGCCTTCGATGTTCGCCGGTCGCGTCTCCAGACGTACCACATGCGGCTGCCGCAACTGTAGCTCCGCAGCATCCTCGATCGTCACCACGCGGTCGGTATTCGGAATAAAGGAGGACAAGTTGTTGAGCAGCGTCGTTTTTCCAGAGCCGGTACCGCCAAGAACCACAATGTTCAGGTGGGCCTTGACGCACGCCTCAAGAAAATCCCGCATTTCCGAAGTCACGGAGTTGTAATTGATATAATCTTCCCACGTCAGCGGATCGGCACCAAAACGCCGAATCGACATACTGGCACCATCGATGGCCAGCGGTGGAATGACCGCATTGACACGACTGCCATCCGCGAGTCGCGCATCAACCAAGGGGCAAGTTTCATCGCAACGTCGTCCCACCGCGCTCACGATCTTATCGATCACATGCATGAGGTGTGCGTTGTCACGAAACTCAATCTCCGTCACTTCGAGATTTCCGCTTCGCTCGACATAGACTTGCTTCGGACCATTGACCAAAATATCG
>JAJRSR010000183.1 GCA_024278695.1 Planctomycetota bacterium
ACGTCTCGATCGTGCATACGCTTGACCGACTCCGCCAGTTGCGACGGTGACAGCGCCACTTCCACCGGGACTTCGATGATCTGCGCATAGGTTTTTAGCTGTTCGACGGCGGCGATCCGATAGGTGTCAATCGTAATCAGTCCGACCTTGAGGTTGTCGCGAAGGCAGAAGTTCGCGGCCAACTTGGCGATCGTCGTTGTTTTTACGACACCGGTAGGACCGACCAAGGCGATGATCATGGGCTCAGCGGTTGCGGCCATACGCACCGGACCAGCGAGCGGCAGCATCGGCCGCAGCGCATTGGCTAACGCGCGACGCACCGAAGACGGGTCAGCAATCTCCTCTATTGACAGCGTTTGCCGCACCTGCCGGATGAGTCCGTCGGCGATGTCCTCGGCCATGGCGTTTTGCACGAGTGCCATGTACGTGTCATATAAATGTTCGGGGAGGTCCGCGTTTCCGTCGCGCCGCGACTGTTTCACGAGATCAGTCACAAGTGATTTGAGATCACCCAGTTCCGAGAGCAACGCGTTAGTCTGCGACACAGGCGCAGACGTTGTGGCAGGTGGTGCGATGTTGGCCGCATTCGGCACCGGTCTTGCAGCTCCTTCTGCGCTACCAGTTCGACCCGACTTCATCTGAAGTGTACCGCGGCGCAATGCGCCCGGCAACTCCGACATGTGTGGCGCAGCGGTAATTTCCACCCAGGGTTTCCCCCCAATGCCGAACATGCCGCCCTTGATCCGCGTGCGCGTATTGAGGATCACCGCATCACGACCGAACGCGCGCTTCACTTTCGCGAGCGTCTCGGCCATGGTCTTACCTTCGAACGATCTAAGTCTCATCTGTCAGAACCACCATACCGTGTGACTCAACTTCAAACCCACGTACGACTTCGTTGTACGACATCACCACCGCGGCCGGCAACGACACCTCTAACATCTTACGGACCCAAGGACGGATCTGCGGCGGCGTGAGCACGAGCGGCATGCGCCCCTTCACGGCCGAAGTCACCGCCTCCATCTGCTTCTTCATGGCCTCTACGATTTTCGTTTGCAGCGCCGGCGGCAGCGTCAGGACCGCGCCGTGGTCACCGCGCTCGATCCCTTTGGCGATCAAGTCTTCCAACTGCGGATCGAGCGTCACACAATGGAGCCGCCCATCGTCCGCCTTCTGCTGGTGGCAGAGCGCTCTGGCCAATGCGTGCCGGGCGTATTCCGTGAGAATATCCGTATCCTTGGTACGCGCCGCGACTTCGCTGATCGCCTCCAAGATGGACTCAAGATCACGAATCGGTACACGCTCTCGCAACAGCGACTGCAAGACGCGCTGCAGCTCACCCGGCTTCAACACCTCCGGCACGACCTCTTCCACGAGCTTCGGTGCACGTTCGCGCAGGTGATCGAGAAGACGGTTGACCTCCTGCCGCGTGAGCAGTTCGTCGGCATGTCGCTTAACGACTTCCGTCAGATAGGTGCTGATCACGCTCGATGGTTCTACGACGGTGTAGTTGCGGTGTTCCGCGTCGTGCCGCTGTTCTTCACCGATCCAAACCGCACTGAGCCCAAACGACGGCTCCTTGGTTTCCACCCCCGCGATTTTGTCCGTGACCATGCCGGCATCGATCGCGAGCAGATGCCCTGGAAGGACTTCGTCTTCACCGATGTCAAAACCGCGTAGCCTCACGCGGAACTGGTTGGGCTGGAGCTGCATGTCATCTCGAATACGAATCGGCGGCACAACGATTCCCAAATCTTGCGCCACCTGCTTACGCATGTTCGTCACGCGATCGAGAAGATCACCGCCCTGCTTGCGATCTACCAATTTGATGAGACCGTAACCGACGTTGAGTTCCATCGGGTCCGGCGTGAGGTGCCGCTCGATCTTCTCCGGCGCTGCCGGTTTATGCTTCGCGGCCGTCGCCTCCGCCACCGCGACCTTTTCACGCTGCGATAGCAGGTAGGCAAAGATACCTGTCGCCCCAGCAAGCACCAGCAGTGGCGGCTTCGGCAGCGGCGTCCCGGCCAAGATCATCAGAAAAAGTGCCGTGAGCCCCAGCGCAACCGGCTGGCTCGTGACCTGACCCAGGAGTTCATCGCCCAGGTTTCCTTTCTCGGCGCTACGCGTGACGATCATGGCAGCGGCCGTCGAGATGATGAACGCGGGAATCTGCGAGACAAGCCCATCGCCGATGGTGAGGATCGTAAACTTTTCAAGCGTCTCCCAGATGCCGAGGTCCTGCTCCACGAGCCCGACGTAGACGCCGCCCAAAATGTTAATCACCGTAATGACGACGCCGGCCACCGCGTCACCGCGCACAAACTTGCTGGCACCATCCATCGCCCCGTAGAAATCCGCCTCGCGCGTGATATCGGCTCGACGTTGCTTGGCCTCGGCCTCGGCGATGATCCCCGCGTTGAGGTCGGCATCGACGGCCATCTGCTTGCCCGGCATGCCATCGAGCGTGAAGCGCGCGGCGACTTCCGCAATTCTCGTGGCACCCTTGGTAATCACAACGAACTGAATCACCACGATGATCGAGAAAATAATGACCGCCACCGCAAGCGAACCGCTGGCGACAAACCCACCGAATGTTTTGATCACCACACCGCCATCGCCGTTGGTGAGAATCAGACGGGTCGTGCCGGTATTGAGCACCAGCCGAAACAGTGTCATGCCGAGCAGAAGCGACGGGAAAGAAGAAAACTCCAACGGTCTGGAGATATACATCACCGTCACGAGCACAATGGCGGACATGGTGATGTTGGAAAGCAGGAGAAAGTCCATCAACGGCGTCGGCAGCGGAATGAGAATCACCAGGATGAGCGACATCGCCCCCACGGGCAACAGCACACCACGGCTCCGGCGTAACATATCGCCTACCGTTTTCCTGTTGAGTTCCAGTTTGGCCATTGGCTCGTCCCACTGCGCCGCGGCGCAGCGCCTTCTACGCTCCGACTACCTCACGGCGTACGCCGCTCGGTGTACGTCCGGTCAATTCATACACATACGCAAGTATCTCCGCGATCGCGCGATAGAACTTTTCCGGGATGTAGTCTCCCGGCTCGACGGTGTCATAGAGTGCACGCGCGAGTGGCCTACGCTCGACCATTGGAATACCGTGGTCTTTGGCAATCTGACGAATTCGGATGGCCATGTAATCAGCGCCTTTGGCAACAACTCTTGGAGCCGGCATCTCCGTCGCGTCATACCGAATCGCAATCGCGAGGTGCGTCGGATTGGTCACGATCACGTCGGCTGTCGGCACGTCTTTCTGCAACTGTTGCGCCGCGAGCTGTAACTGCAACTGCCGGCGTCGGCGTTTGATCTGCGGATCACCCTCCATGCTTCGCAGTTCGTCCTTGACTTCTTCCTTGGTCATACGAAGTTCTTTTTCGTGGCTGTAGCGCTGCCACGCCACATCAATCAGCGCCAGAATGAGCAACGCGCCACCGAGGCGAAAGCCCAGGTCCAACGTCAGCGCGGAGCCGATCTGAATGATGTCGTGGAACCCAAACGAAAACGAATAGACAACGGCAGTCAAACTGCTCGCAAGCGTAAAGTACGCGACAACACCGACGATCAACAGCTTCAGAAAACTGGAAGCCGCACGCATGAGCGACTTCGCCGAGAACAACCGCTTGAATCCCGCAAGCGGACTGACCTTACTCAGGCTTGGTATCAACGGTTGAAACGTGATGAGCCATCCGATCTGCACATACAGACTCGCCAGAGTCGCCAGGAAAAGAACCACCAAGATCAGACCGATGCGCTGAATTATTTCTACGGCGATAGCGCCGGCAAGCGGCAACACATTGTCAAGACGCTGCGGGTTTTCAGCCGAAAGGGCAGCCGTCATGATCGCCGCAAGCGAACGCCATAACCCCGGACCCAGCGCCGCCAGCGCCACGAAGGAAGAAAGCAACAGCACGGCCGCCGTCAGGTCCTGACTACGTGCGACCTGCCCCTTGGATCGCGCTTCGTTGCGCCGCTTTGGTGTTGGGGCTTCTGTTTTTTCTTCTGTACCGGGTGCCATCAGGTCGCCAACCTAGTTAAACCAGGGTCTAAGCCGAACGACTCACGCACCATCGCCAGCGCGTCGAAGGCCGCCTCAACCAACATGTCACCGGACGCCACCAGCGCGACCCCCCCAATCCCCAGCGCAATCAAGAGACGTAACGTAAAACCGACGGAAAGGATATTGAGCTGCGGCATGGTCCGAGAGAGAAACCCCAGCGCCACACCAGACAGAAACACCGCCACGATGATCGGCGCGCCGATCCGAATACCCAAGACGAACGCAGCCGTCAGCATTTCAACCAGCAGCACGACCATCGAATCGGAAGTCTGAAACGAGAGAAGCGGCACGACCTCGTAGGTGTCCAGCAGCGCGGCCATCGTCGCACGGTGTCCGCCGATGGCGAGAAACAGCATCGTCAGCACAATCGTGTAGAGCGCACCGAGCGTGGACACTTGCTCATTGGTCGAGGGATCAACGATCTGCCCCATCGAGAGACCCGCCTGCTGGCCGGCGGTGCGACCCGCGACCTCGGCACCCATGATGAAAACCGTCAGCGCGAGACCGATCGTAGCACCGATCATGATCTCGGAAACGCCGCCAACCACGACCGCGCCCAGGCCGATGCCGGACGGCGCTTGCGCGTTGACGACTGGAAACATGATCGCCGCAGTCATCATAATCATGGCCACGCGCACGCGTCCGGGGATCATCTGGCTTGCGAAAATCGGCGCGGTCAACATGAGCCCCGATATTCTAAATAACACCAGCGCAAACACCGGCAAGGCCGATAGAATTTCAAACAAAGGCGTAGACAACGCCAGCTCCTATTCACGAACCACCATACGCGCACTCACCACGGCGTCCCGCCGAGCATTTCGACGGCATAGCCGATCATTTGATCCGCGATCCAAGGGATAAACAGCGCCGCCGCTACGACCATCGCTGCGATTTTTGGAACAAACGTCAGCGTCTGCTCTTGCAACTGCGTGACCGCTTGGAACAACGATATCGCAAGACCCACCACAAGACCGATCAACAGAATCGGTGCCGACGAGATCAACGCCATCCAAAACGCGTTTCTTCCCAATGACAAAGCGGCGTCAAGTTCCATGAGGCACCTTTTCGCGGCTACGATCGCCGCCCACGCTGATCCGTCACGCAAAACTGCGCAACAGCGTATCTACAACCAAATGCCAACCATCGGCCAGCACAAAAAGCAACAGTTTGAACGGCAACGATATCAGCACCGGCGGGAGCATCATCATTCCCATCGAGAGCAAAATCGTGGCGATCACCATGTCCACGACCAAAAACGGAAGATAAATACGAAAGCCCATGATGAACGCCGTTTTGAGTTCACTTAGCATGAACGCCGGAATCATGACCGTGATGGGCACGTTGGCCACGTCGATCGCCTCACCCGGAGGAATCACCCGGTTCTCCGCGTATTCCAAAAACAGGTAGACATCTTCGTGGTTTCCGGCTTGGTCGATCTGACGGTACATAAAATCATTCATGTGATCGCTGGTGATTTCCATCGCCTCTTCCTGCCCCATCTTGTTGTCGAAATAGGGACCGATGGCCTCAGCGTGAACGCGTTGCCAAGTCGGCGTCATTACCAGCGCCGTAATAAACAGGGATAACCCGAGTAACACCTGCCCCGGCGGAAGCTGCGGCGTACCCACGGCTTGCCGAAGCAGGGCCAGGACAATCACGATACGCGGAAACGCCGTCATCATGACCAAGATGGACGGAACCAGCGTCAGCACCGTCATCAAGACGAGAATCTGTAGCGTCGCACTAACGCCCTTGGCATCCGAAGCGGTTGGGACGACCTTGCTCAGATCGGGAATGTTGAGGCCGTTGTCGAAGGTTGGATTGGTAACCGGTGCCGGTACGGTCTGCGCGCGTACCGAGGGCGTCGATAGCATCACCATCGCCAACGCGATTAAGACAACGGCCATCCACCGGCCGACCAGGCAATCAAGCAGCCAATAACGCGAACACCTGCGTCCACGCGTCAGAGCCTGACCTTGCCACCGTCCTTGAACCGCATTGACACACGAGCCTCCATGCTCTGTGGTCATTCGCAACTCCGCGAACCACTGCCCACGTAACCCCAACTGGGCTACGCCTTACCGTTCTTTCTGCAAGCCACGCAATCGATCCTTCAATTGCGATAAAGCACCTCCGTGCAACCCCGCGCGGCGCGATGGCACCATAGGGCCTGCCTCCTCATCCGCCGCACCACCATCGAAATCGACGTCGAAGGCATCCGCCTCCCGCGTCATCATTTTTTCAAACGCACCGGCTGTCGAACCCGATCCGCCGCCTACCTTGGCCACGAGCTCCGCGACTTCCTCGGCGTCGGTAATCTCGGAAAGCGTATTCATACGATCACCCGAGACGCCGACCAACACGAACCGACGCCCGATTCTCAGTAGCGCCACGTTGTGTTTGGGTGAAAGCGCCGACCGAGCCACGACGCGAACGATGGAGCTATCCGAAGCGCGAAACGCCGGCACAAACTTTCGAGTCAGCCAATACACGCCGGCCACCACGCCAAGCACGACCGCCAATGACACCAAGCCCGACCGGTACCACGGCACGGCAAGACCAGTGGGAATCGAATCGCTGGATGCCTGCCTGGACGTACCGCGCCGACGCATCATCGTCGTGTGAGGTCTCGCCACAGGCTCATTCGGCTCGACGGCATCACGCGCTAGGGATTCTTCTGTCGCAGCAAGCTCATTCGGTACATCATGCTTCGGCAGCACGTCCGCAGACGTATCGATTTCGGTAATTGAGACGCTCTGGTTTGGCGCGACTGCGGAGGGCGTCGCTCCGTCGGAAGTGGAGGCGTACAGCGGCACAGCGGCACACCAAATGGCAGCGGCCGCACCAGCGCACGAGAAAAACCCTATCTTCCTCCATGAAGCCATGCTCATTCGACCTCCTGTCGAACGTGGGGCAAACCCCCAACCGGCCGGCTACGCAGTCACACGATGTGGATCATTCGAGATCACATCGCTAATGCGCACGCAGAAGTTATCGTTCAAGACGAGCACTTCACCGCGTGCCACCAACCTGTCATTCACGTATACATCTACAGGGTCACCGGCCAGCTTGTCAAGCTCGACCACGGCACCCTCGCCTAACTTAAGCACATCCTCGACGAGCATACGCGTTCGACCAAGCTCGATCTTCACGCGCAGCTTGACATCATTAAGCATGGTCACGCGGTTTGGATCAATACCGGCGATCGCAGCGTCAAAACTTGGGAGGTTAGGCGGCGCGGAGCCCGATGGCGGTGGAGGTATGGGAGCCGAGGGCGGGGGCGGCGCGTTGGCGGCTTCCGCTTTCTCCTCCTCGATCGCCGCTTGCATCATCGCGGCCATCTCGTCGAAGGGACGACCCATCGAATCCACGCGGTCGTCTGTCGCCGGAGCTTCCGCCTCGGCGGCGGGCGTATCCTCAGCGGATTCGGCACCCGCATCGGCACCACTGATCAGCGCGTCGATATCGTCTTGAGAAACGGCACCGGAAGTGTCGGCCGGCGGCGCTTCTGCTGCGGCACTGTCACCACTTTCACCGCCGCCACTCATCAGGGCATCAATATCGGCCTGAGAAAAAGCACCGCCATCACCAGAGCCGGTTTCCGAAGCGTCTTCTGTAGCAGCCGGTGCCTCGCTCGGGCTGGACCCGCCAGCCATGAGCGCGTCGATGTCGGCCTGACTGACCTCACCGTCTCCCGAAGGTGCGGCTTGCGGTTGGCTTGGATCGTCGCTCATCAGTTTGCATTTCGCGTATTTAAGACGTCGGCCTATAGACTACGCACTGTTATCGGCGATGCGCAGGTTTCGCCCACAATCAAACACCCGGACGCGATTGCAGCAATTGCGGAATCACCACCTCTTGAATCACGTCTTCATCACCGAAGATTCGATCGAACTCATACTCCAACCGCCGACGTATGGTTCCCAGCTCTGGTTCGTCAAGGTGTTTCGGGTCAGCACTGCGTATCACCACGTTAACAGCATCCTCAAGCCGCGCGCGGCGCGACTGCGCCATCGATTCGATTTCCGTGAGCCGCTCCGCGTCTACCAGTCCTAATACGCGGATGTGGTAGGTGATGAACCGACCTGCCATCCTGTTGCTCGGACGACACTCGGCCAACTCGATCTCCGAAAGATCGGCCATCGTAGCACTGTCATCGCCTTCGCCGTCGGCAGCTTCGGCCGATACGGGCGGCGGACTCAGCGCGTTCGCTAGAAAATACACACCCGCACCTTCACCCAACATCAATGCCGCTACAACCACAATCGAAAGACGTCGCCCGGACTTCGGCGGCGCGCCGCCGTCTGGACCATTTTTCTCATCAGCCATCGGAAGACT
>JAJRSR010000184.1 GCA_024278695.1 Planctomycetota bacterium
CGGCAGACGCCGCGACGCGTGACATCCCGCTGGCTCGGCCCAACATCTCCCAAGCGGAGATCGACGCGGTCTCCGCCGTGATGAAGACGCCCAACCTCAGCCTCGGGCCGAAGGCTCCGGAGTTTGAGCGGACGATGGCCGACTATTGCGGTCGAAGGCATGGGGTCGCCTGCTCCAGCGGGACGGCCGCCCTGCACATGCTGATGATCGCCAACGGGATCGGGGCTGGGGATGAGGTGATCACCACGCCGTTTTCCTTCGTCGCTTCGGCAAGCTGCATCATGATGGTCGGCGCGACGCCGGTGTTCGTGGACGTTGACGCAGGCACCTGGAACATGGACCCGGCGCAGCTCGAAGCGGCGATCACGGATAAGACCAAGGCGATCATCGTGGTGGATGTGTTCGGTCAACCGGCCGACATGAACCCGATACTGGCACTGGCCGAGAAACACGAGCTCGTGGTGATCGAAGACTCGTGCGAAGCGCTCGGAAGCACCTACCACGGCAAACGCTGCGGCGGTTTTGGTGCGGCCTCGGTCTTTGGGTTCTATCCGAACAAGCAGCTTACGACCGGTGAGGGCGGCATGATTGTCACGGATGATGCCGCGCTAGCCGAACGCTGCCGCTCGCTGCGTAACCAAGGTCGTGACGCCGGTGCAGGCTGGTTGCTGCATGCCCGGCTCGGGTACAATTTTCGCCTGAGCGATATCAACTGCGCGATCGGCATCGTCCAGCTTGAGCGTATGCAAGACATCATTGACGAACGGAGCCGCGTGGAGGCACGGTATCGCGCCGAACTGACTGGCGAACCACGCGTTCAGATGCAAGGGGTGATTGACAATGTTGATATGAGTTGGTTCGTTTTCGTCGTGCGTCTCAACGATGACTACGCACCGAGCCGGCGCGATACGATCCTCACGGCGTTGCGTGATCGCGGAATCCAGTGCAGCAACTATTTCGCGCCGATTCACCTGCAACCGTTCTTCGTCGAGTCTTTCGGCTTTAGCACGGGAGATTTCCCGATCTGCGAGGCGCTGTCCGAACGTACGATCGCCCTACCGTTTCACCACGAGCTGACCGAAAACGACATCCAATACGTTTGCCATGAACTCAAACGACTGTTGTAATTATGAAAAGAAGCGAACCATCCCTACGCTATGACGGGAGCACAAAGAGCACCGTGACAACACCGACGACATCAAAGCTACGCTTGTTCATACTTCTATCTGCGCTTGCCGTTTTCGCCGGCGCGGCCGCACCGGCATGGGCACAGGATTCGCTCGTGCCCGAGGTTGCGGCGCTCAAGAGCAAACCGCTCGACGACGCCGAGCTTCACTTGCCCGTAGACAAACTTACCGGCATCGAAATTGACAAGCTCATTGTTGATCTGCGCTCGGCCGATTACCACACGCGAGAAGCGGCCACGGAAGCGCTGCTGAGCATCGGGGCGACAGCGTTCGCCAAACTTCGCGACGCTTACGCCACGGCGGATAACTTCGAGCTGCGCGTCACGATCGAGGGAATCGTCAAGATCGGATACCTCACGCACCACGTGTTTAACAAGACCGGCTTTCTCGGGATGCAGCAGAACCGGCAGTTACCGCTGCCCTCACACGAGACAGACAAACGGATCCCGGAGGGAACGTTCGGCATCCGGATCGGCAAAATCATTCCGAACACCGGCGCGGAGCGTGCAGGCTTACAGGCCAACGACATCATCATCGAGATGGGAGGCGAGCCGATCGACGGCACGGGTGCCGAACTGTTCGCCAACTTCAGCGCGAACATCCGAAAAACCGGCCCCGGCGGGCAGCTCGAACTCACGATCCTTCGCCCGGACGACGGCGTGTTTGAGGTCACCGCGACGCTCGGGCCGGTGCAGCGCAGCAGCTTCAACAATGTAACCGGTATGCGAGAGATTATCCCCATCGTCGATGAGCGGTTTTCCCGGTGGTGGTCGTTGTACTTCAAGCCCGACAAGCTCGCGGCCTCTGCAAGCGACGCCCCCCCAGAAAACCCCTCAGACAAATAACCCGCTGACACCAACCGGGCACTGCCGAAGCTAAGCCAAGTTACGCGACAAGATCGAGTAGCTCACCGGTGGGTGTGGTTTGGTTTTGGAAACCGCGAAGCTGAAATCCTGAACCAGCGTCGCGCTCCCCGGTCTTTGAAGATGCCCCGGCTTGGTCGTCGCGGCGCTCCTTGGCTAGCTCGGCCCGCGCCTCGCGCTCAGCGGCTTGCGCCTGGGCGGCCACGGCCCGGTCCTGCCCGGACGGCTGCGCGGGTGCCAGTGCGGCCCGGCGAATCTGCTGCATTTTCTGGATGGTCCCCTGCGGGTCGCCGGAGACCGTGGACGTGTCAATGGTGACCTCTCCGCCGACGGCGTACCGCTTGCCATCGGGACCGGTCTGGTATTCAAACGTCGGACCGCCCGTTGCGTTTCCACCGGCGGCGGACTTGTGGGCCTGCTCGTGACGACGCACCTCGGTGTCGCGTTGCTTCAGCTCACGAACCTGCTTCTCTTCTTCCTGCGAAAGGTCTTGCCCCGCGATGCCGGGGTTGCCTGCGTCGGCCTGCCCCGCATTTCCCTCAGCAGCGGCACTACCGGAACCCACCACGCCGGACTTTCCCGCATTGGCCGGCTTGACCTGGCCGGAAAGCTCGACGACATCCACCGGCTGACCATAGGCGGCCGTCCGCGAGAGCGCCTCACCCGATGCGCCGTCCTGCGAACCACCACGACCTCCCACGCGCTGCGCAGAAGCCTTGCCCGGTCCGAAAACCGCAGCAAGCAAGCCGTTGGTCGATACCGCCTCGATCATCCCGAATCACCCAAAAGGTGCCCTCGTGAGATACACAGTCCGCGCCCCCCTATCGGGAAGCATGAAAGGCGGCTTTAGCTAAATCGTACCAGTGCGGCAAGCAGAAGGGGTGTTGTCATGCCCCGCGCGGTCACCCCGTCGCTTCCAGCTTGGCGATGTACGTTTCGTCATCGACCACGATCAGTGAGCACTCGCCGTCGGCTTTGCGGAGCTTGAGCCGGCGCAGCCACAGCTTGTGGTCCTTGCCAGCCGCGTGCCAACTGCCCGTCGGCTTGTCCTCCCAACTCTCGACCACGCCCACCACCTCGGACGCAAAGTCCTCACTGCGCATGCGCGTCACCTGCCGCACGCACACGGGCGTACCCACCGGAAACTTCGCCTCAACCAATGCCGTGTCAGTCGCGTCAGCCATGATTCGTGCCTCTTTTCGTCGCTACAGTTTCTCGTCGCCAATGCCCCACCGCGTCGGCCAGCTCGGTTAGCGTGGCGAACTCGGCGTGCGGGCGAACGTTCGTTTGGTTTTTCTGGTTGTACCGATTGATCCAGACGTAGGCAAGCGAAAGCTCAGCGGACGCGGCCGGTTCGTGATTGTGAGTGAATCAATGGCAAAGCGGGCTGTTTCGTTCAGGTCGATCAGAATCAGCCAGACGCCAATATAAAGTAGAATGTCCCCTTTTCTTCCCTGCGGGGATAAGCGTCACCTCCGTCACAAGCTGGAAGACGGAAGAGGCATTGCGATGATACGTCGCGCCAGCCTCGCGAGAGGATTGCCGCCCGTTCTTCTGAACGGTTTGGCGGCCATTCCACTATCATAAGCCGTCATCGATACTTCATTGACGATCAACCGCCGCACACACCGTTCGTGCATACCCCACCCCCACAGTCGTCGCTGGTGCAACATTCCTGACAGTATCCCCCACAACACCGTTGCCCAGAGCATTCAAAATCATCGCAGCATGTCGGGCAATCTAGCGGCGTGGTCCCCGTAAAAGCATTCACGGACTCATTCAGATCCAAAAAGTCAATTCGCTGGCCGTCCGGCTCACACCGCCCCAACTCAATCGTTCCGACGAGATCATAGACATATTTACTTCCGGCCCTGTATTCGGTACCTAGAAATGCCGCGACCACCTCACCAATATCCTTAAAGTCGGCACGACTGTCTCCATCGACGTCACCCCATGTCAAGGTTGTGATACTAGAGGAATCAGAAACCACACCGTCTACAGATACCAGCCTCACGGCGTAGACGGAACCTGGAATGATCGCCGCCCCACTCACATGAATCGGCCCACATCCGGATGCGGCGGACCATTCGGCATTGGTGCGGTAAACTGCTCCCGGCGCAAGAGACCCATCTAGCTGCACATACAAATCCACACACCCCACCTTTGGATCATTCGAGGTCACATTGATTGCGAACGGTGTCGCCGCGTCAGCAGCCCACAGCGCGACAGCAAGATACCGCGACCCCCCGTTCGACACATTGACGCTCAGCGCACTAGATGGAGGATCCGCACTGATGACTTCAATCGTTACGCTATCCCATCCCATCACCACCCCGTTGGTCGCCCACAGCGTGCAGGTAAGAATGCCCGCCTGCGAGGGCGCGGTCGCACAGGCGGCATTCAACGATGGATCGGTAATGACTACGGAAGGGTCGTCGCATGTCCAAAATGACGGAAATTCCGAAGGCGTCCAAAGTTCAAACGATGAATTAACATACACGTACTCTTGCGTATAGGGATAAAGGACGGGCATCGAAGACACGGTTCCCGTGGGCGCGCTATAGCCGGACCCCGCAATAGACCGATTATCCCTGGCGTCGGCCAGCCAAGTCGCCACGTCAAGGTTCGACCCGAGGCTTGTAATCACATCGTTAAGCCTAGTGCGTAGCGCCGCTTGCTCCGACGAATCGAGAATCGGCAGTACGAAAGGCCCATCGATTTTCGGAGCGAGACCGTCGCAAACAGCCGTTCCATCGCACGGGAAGGGGCAAGGACAAGTACTGCAGAGAGACTCACAGGCCTTCAGCACGAGCCATTTCGGCGACGCGAACTCAAGGGCTGCGAGGGCCTCGTCACGATACGAGTTGTAGTCTTGCTGCCCGTAGTAGGAATTGCAGGTCCGATCATCGCATGCTTCAGGGAATCCACAGTAAAGATAACTTGTTCCGGGGTCACACCCGTTCGAGTTTATCGCACAAGAATCACACGGAGTCCCCTGATCGCAGTCGCACGGAACACCATCGTACAAGGTTTCCACCGACTCTGCCGTCTTCCAGGCACGCCAGTTTGAGAGAATCTGCGAATCCGAATGCACTCCAACGCCCCAAGTCGGACCGTGACTTCCAAAATAAAGGTCGTCCGCATGGTAAGTTGCGATGCCGCTAGTGTCATCGCACGGCGGGTCGCTACAGCACGCGGCTGCGGCATCGACGACACCATTATACACCTCCTCATAATACTGCGCACCGCAGCAATAGGGCTCGCCATCGCCACCGCACGCTGGACGGCTAAGCGTGGGGAGGTGGACGGCACGATGACCGGCAAGACCGGCTGCCCCAACCCTCGAGTATGTTACGAAATTGATTGCGCTAAACGTTGCGGTCCACTGCGGCGCGGCTCCGTTACAGCCTCCCGGAGATCCCCTGCCACCTCCAGCTACCCAATTATAGTAGACCGCATGCGCTGGCGGCTTGCCGCCGTAGTCGTAGGTTTCCTGAGTTTGAGGTGGGCTCTGAGCCGGGCCGTCTGAATGACGTGAATAGGTTCGCCACCAGTTAGACATCGCCTCAAAAGTGGCAGCCTGAGTAGAACGGATCATTCCCAAGTGGTCCATGAAATGATACATGACACGAGCGTTCCACGGCACAACCCTGCCACGCGGAAAATTTGTTTCTTGAAACTGCCCGCCGGAGAGGTCGATCGAAACGACTTCAGTCAAGTACGACCGCCCTCCCGGCCCCGCCCCATCGTCCCAGAGCGCAAGAAACGTGTGTGGATTCAAATAGAGGTACGCAAGTTCCGTATCAGGATCGATCGCTGCCAGGCTCCAACGATTCCACTCTTGCGCACTGATACCGAACTTATCCTGACCGTTCTGCTCGAACCAGAGGCTTTGGGCCACGTAAGAAAGATAGTTATCAATCACACTTTGCCCAACGATTGTTGTGACTGCGGTAGTGCCCGGCGTAGGATAAACAGGCGTCGGCGGCGCCTCGATGGGTAGCTCACGCCCCTGTTCGAGACGAAGCAAATAATCCCAAAGCTGTTCCTTGGACGGTGCCAGCTCGTCCACATACGCACTCGGCCACGCACCGAAGGCGTCAACGTTAACCGTTTGCGTCGCACATGGTGCCGAAGGGGTGGCCGTGCAAGCTGGCGGCCAATCCATCAGGTCCGGTTTGGAGGCCAGCAGTCCTTCGAGCATTCCGCCATTGGTGTCTCCGTATGTCGCTTGAATCTCGGCCAACGTCACGTAGCGCATGGTCGCCTCGAACCGGTTGTTGACCGAGTCCAGGTCCGTGAAACCGTTCCCGTACTCCATCTCAATCCGCCTGTAGCTCCCGTTTGCGACGGTCGTAACCGGATTATCCGGCGCAACATAAATCTCGCATGCTCCGCTCACGCAGGTGTCACCCGCTGCGCAGGTGGTCGCCTCACAATAGGCATCGCAGGTCTTCACTCGGCTGATGCAGTCTCCCGTCACGCATGTGCCCGTTGTACAATCCGTTGCCGCGCAAGCGGCCGGATCACAGGATGCGGGAATCGATGGAAGGATGATGGTGCGAGCAGAACTAACAAGCTCACTTCCCGTTGGATTTGTGAACACACGAAAAGTCACTGGCATGCCCGCAGGACTGTCGATAGTCCCCAAGTTTTTGATAATATAAAAGATCTGCTTGATACCGTTGCGGTCCTCGACAGCGGCTTCAACGTGCAAGTCGAACCCTGTCCGCACGGGTGCTGATACATCAATGGACAGGGAGTTGAAATACTCATCAGACTCAGCGATCAAATCGTCCGGGTCCACGTGTACGAGAATACGGCGATGTTCGCCGTGAAGTTGAATGCCCGTGTCAAACTCAACTGATGCATCCACGGCCAGACCGCTAGGAATGCTAAACTGACCCGCCCGCCAATGATCAACGAAAACGACGACCTTACCGAAACCAGATAACAACACAGCCCCGCCGACGTTTTGAACCGTCACATACAGCTTTCCGGCATCATCCAACCGTACATTTGACGCGATGAGATCAACCTTCGGCGCGGGCAATGCCGCCTGGGTTACTGAAGCAAGCAACAGACATGCTAGCGTTGCTGCAGCACTCGACAGATCCCCTAAACACCCCTTCGACATAACGACCCTCCCAATTGCAAGATGAACAACCCCAACTTGAGCCGCTCATAACGAGCGACGAGATGCAA
>JAJRSR010000185.1 GCA_024278695.1 Planctomycetota bacterium
ATACGCAGGTCAATACCGCCGGCGACGCAAACAGATCATCGGCGTCGTGACGCGGCCGTTCTGCGCACAAGCCAATGCCGGCCCCCTCACTCACGGCTCAATAGTGGCGGCAGTGCCATTCGTTCCTGATACCTTTTCTTCCCCAAAGTAGCCTCTGCATATTCTCGATCCGAGCTATCAGCCGCGCCCGAACAACACATCGGCCATTGGCAACCCGTACCTGTTCACGGGCAGGCGGTTCGATCCGGAGACGGGGTTTTATTGGTACCGGACGCGGTACCTCGATCCGCGGGTCGGCCACCTGCCCCTACCCACACTGCTGGCTCGGTAGTATTCTACGCGTATGAAAACCTTTCTATCGGTTGATCCCTGGGACTTGATGGCATCGGATGCTGCGGCTCTGCTGGATCGCTTCTCCGGTGAGCTTGGTGCGACGGGCGTGTCGGTGTCGCTTGGTTGGCCCGCTGCCACTCGGCTGCGAGCACCGGGTCATGATCCGCGCGTGGTGCAGACGCGCGGCGGGTTGTTTTTTCACGCCGGAGAAGACAGCTTCGAGGCGACGCGGCTCAAGCCGATTGTTTCAAGCCTTGCCCCCAAGCGAGATTGGTTGGCACAGGCCTGCGCCGCCTGCCATGATCGCGGGCTTGCGCTGCGCGGCAGCCTTTCGGTATCATCGTTGGGGCGCGTGGCGCATAAGCATCGCGACATGGCCTGTAGGAGCGCCTTCGGTGCCACGTCTCGCGAAGGCGTCTGCCTCGTGAATCCGGATGTGCAGGCGTTTTACGCGGCGTTGCTTGGGAGCATGAGTGAGCCGCACACGTTCGACGCTGTCGTGCTGACCGATGTGTTTTTCGGTTGGACGGAGGCGTGGGGTGCGGCTTCACTGACGCCTGCGCCGCTTGGCCCGGTGGACCGTGCGTTGTTGTCGATCTGTTTCTGCGAATCTTGCATGCAGAGCGCCGGTGAGTCCGGCGTCGATGCGCTAGCCGCCCGGCGAAGCGCGGCGGCCATGCTGGATGCTTCGTTTGATCGCGCTGCGCCGGCGGACCAGGCGGCCGAGTCGGCGCTTGCTGACAATGCACCGTTCCAGGCGTACCTCTCATGGCGCGGGCAGGCAATGTCGGCGCTGTGGTCACGCCTGGCGCGGGCCTGCAAGTGTGATCTCGTGATTGATGTCGGCAGCAACGGTATTGTTTCTCATGTGGATTGCGATGCGAAGGCTAGCACTGATGCCGTTCTTAGGATGTTTGGTCAGATAGATTACGGTGCGGTGGCTGGCGTGATGTCGAACGCCACGCTCGGAGCGGTTGCGCCGCCGTCGAGGCCTGGGGAAACCCAACACGGGCAAACTAACACTTGTGCCTGTTACCCGTCACACCCCGCGACGACCAAGCGGCGCGAGCTACGGATTGCGGGGACCCCATGCACCGGTGACCATGGTCCGCAGCTTGTCACGATGATGTCGCGCGCGGCCGAGTCTGGCATCGCGACCGCACACATTGACGGTGCGGCATCGCTACCCGGCACCGCGTTAGATTCGATCAGGCAGGCGATCCGTTTCGTACGACGCAGCGGGTGACAGGGACGTGTCCGATCATTTGCCGAATCAGTCAGCGCCGCCGCCGCCAAGGTGCTGGATTTTGTAGGGTATGTTGTTGCGTGTCGCAAGCAATCGGTCGCACCCCGCCATTGCAAAGGAGCAACCTCGAATGTTTCGCAAGACAATCGCACTGTTGCGTGTGGGTGTTCTTGTGTTGTTCGCGGTGGGTGCCATTCTCTCGGCCACGGCTTGGCTCGCTAACTTTCAGCTTACGTTTGCCGTGCTACAGACTCTTGGCATCGTGGACAAGGGAGCGGTCATCGGGGAGCGGTGGAGCGTGGAATGGGTCATTCAAAAAGACGACGACTGCGAAACACGGCTGTTCTGTCTTGTCAGATGGCAGACGCTTAGGATCGAAAGAACGCGCTACTGCGCTACGAATCCTGGACCGGGCGACTACCGTTCTCTGGATTTCGGCCCGATTGATTACATACGTGGCGGGTTCGACCATTCGCGCGGTCACCTCCGGTCGAGCCGGGTCGAAATCGCCTTATGGTTCATTTGGCCGGTACTGGCGCCTTGGCCCATACTGGCGTTCGCTCGCGGCCCCTATCGACGTTGGCATCGGCGGCGGCACGGCCGGTGTTTGCACTGCGGCTACGATCTCACCGGCTTGCCCGAGCCCCGCTGTCCGGAGTGTGGCAACGCGACAGAATCTTGATAGTCCAAGCGTACCGTGCGGGTTGAAGCCCGAAACTCAGGCACTTCTGATGCCATAGGCTTCGCCAACGAAAGAAGGCGGCGGGTCGCTGATGCGACCCGCCGCCGGATAAACTCAAATACACGATTCGTTGTTCGTTACGTTAGATCGCGAACTTACGCATACGACCGAACAGGGCCGTACCAACGATCATGCCGAACAACGCCATGATCAAGATGCCCCACTCGGAAACCGCGGGGATGGCACCGCCTGGGGTCGGACACGTGCATTCATTAGGCAGACCAGGGGCAATACACTCTCCCGGACAAGCCGAGTCATTGGTCCCGTCACACTCCTCGCCAAGCTGAATCACGTTGTTTCCGCAATCTGACGGAGGCGCACCAGAGCAGGTGACATTCAACGAGCCTGTTCCGGAATCCGCAAAGCCGCCAACGCGAACCAGAACCTCTTGTCCCGAAGTGACCGCAAGTACAAGCGTGCTATGGAAACCGCCGGCACCGGTGCCACAGGGGTTGACCGGATCGTCATCGTTGCAGTCGATCATACTGCCATCGGTCGCCGGGCAGCCCGGTGCGTACACGGCAAGCCGCGTGTCGAAGTCTGCACCGCCGCCAAGCTCCTCGCACATGGTCACGGTCAGGTCGCCGGTACATGTGGCGAAGTGATGGTACCAAATGTCTTCGCTCAACTGATTGAAACCGAAGGCGTCGCACGAGGCGTGTCCCGGGTGGGCCGGACCATCCGTCGTGGCCAGGGTCGTATCAATGGCCGTGACACCAACGAAGATTTCCGACGAACTCGCACAGTCGTCGTTGGCCGGTCCAGGCGGTGAGCCGCAAGTGCATTCACCAGCCGCACCGGCTGCAATGCACAGCCCTGGGCAAGCCGCGTCGTCCGTACCGTCGCATTCCTCAGCACCCTCGGTCGTGTCGTTGCCGCAAACCGGCGGCGCGCCACAAGTCACGTTCACAATGCCTTGTCCCGAGGCCGCAAAGCCGCCGACGCGAATCAGAACCTCTTGACCCGACGTCACCGAAATGACCAACGTGCTATGGAAGCCGCCAGCGCCGGTGCCGCAGGGGTTGAACGGATCGTCATCATTGCAGTCAGTTAGACTGAGATCGGTTGCCGGGCAACCTGGTGCGTAGGCCGCAATCCGCGTGTCGAAGTCCGCAGCACCGCCAAGTTCCTCACACATGGTCACAGTCAGATCGCCGGTACAGGTGGCGAAGTGATGGAACCAGATGTCCTCGCTAACTTGGTCGAAACCGAAGGCATCGCACGAGGCGTGTCCCGGGTGGGCCGGGCCATCCGTCGTGGCCAGGGTCGTGTCAACAACCGTGGTACCAACGAAGATTTCCGCCGAGTTCGCACAGTCATCGTTTGCCGGCGCAGGCGGCGCGGCACAGGTGCATTCACCGGCCATACCGGCTGCAATACATTGTCCTGGACAAGCCGCGTCGTCCGTACCGTCGCATTCTTCACCGCCCTCAGTCGCGTTATTGCCGCACACCGGAGGCGCGCTACAGACCACGTTGAGCAGGCCTTGGCCCGAGGCCGAAAAACCGCCGACGCGAATCAGAAGCTCTTGACCCGACGTCACCGGAACGACCAGCGTGCTATGGAAACCGCCGGCACCGGTACCGCAGGGGTTGAACGGATCGTCATCGTTGCAGTCAGTCAGGCTGAGATCGGTCGCCGGGCAGCCCGGGGCGTACACGGCAATTCGCGTGTCGAAGTCCGCAGCGCCGCCAAGCTCCTCGCACAAGGTTACAGTCAGATCGCCGTCACATGTGGCGAAGTGATGGTACCAGATGTCCTCGCTGAGTTGATCGAAACCGAAGGCATCGCATGAGGCGTGACCCGGATGAGCCGGACCATCCGTCGTTGCGGATGAGGTGTCAAACGCCGTGGTGCCGGTGAAAACTTCCACCGAGTTCGCACAGTCGTCGTTGGCCGGGGCAGGCGGCGCGGCACAGGTGCATTCATCAGCCGCTCCGGATGCAATACAGAGCCCGGGACAAGCAGCATCAGCAGCACCGTCGCATGCTTCGCCAGCTTCCAGGATGCCGTTTCCGCATACGGGTGCCGGGCAAGTACAATCCGCCAAACAGAGCCCCGCACAGGCAGCGTCATCGGTTCCGTCACAAGCCTCGCCGGCCTCGGCGATGTTGTTGCCGCAAGTAGACCCGGCCGAACAGGCGGCCGCAAGGCCGGTTGTCAGGTCCAAATTATCAAAATCGCCGCTTTCGCCAGCCTGGAAATTGTCGGACAGGAGTACGATCTGCTCGACGCGGGTTCCGGTAACGTGAGTCACTTGGCTGTAGATCAACGCGCCACCGTAGAAGTAGTCAGTGGTTCCACCGATCGGGTTGTCGCAGACAGTCAGGTTCACGTAGGAGCCCTCAGTCCACACCACGCCGGTATCGACTTCGGCAAACCCAAAACCGTCAATGTCGTCAAGAATGAGAATGGTGCCCAACCAACTGAAACGCACCTGCCATGTGATGGAGCCTTCTGCAGGGGACTGGGCCACCACGAGATAATCCGCACCGCCGGCAGCACCGATGGAAATATCAACGCTTGTCGTGCTCGCGCCACTCGGGAGCATGCCGAGGTCCGGGCTAAACGCACCGGTGAACGTTCCGGAGCCGGCCGCAGCATCCAACGAAATCCGCAAGTGTTGGGCTCCTAGGGCGGCGTTGACCGTGTCAACATGACCCTCGGTTGTGCTGGCCGCGAACATGGTCCAGCCCGCCTGCCCGCCGATCGGTCCCGGCGCGAAGCCTTCAGCCGCTTCGAACCCGGAAGCCAGGCCGCCCGGACCGAGAAGCTGTGAGTCCTTAGGGGCTGGCGAGGAAGGGATCGTCCCCACGTAAGCCGCATCCATAGAGACTGGTGGAACCTTGTACTTGTATTCCCGTGTGTTTTTCACCTGCCCTAGCAGGACAGTCGAACTGCCAAGAACCAGGCAGACGATGCCAGCGGCTAAGAGCTTTCTTGGCCCCCTGAGATTGCAACGCTCGATTGAGAACAACATGAAACCCTCCTTCATTTGGAGCCTCCGAGCACGCTAGATCGAAACGCAGCCGGACAACTCAGCAAACCGACGCATCAGGGGGAGCCAGTGGTGTGGCTTCTTTCCATTCCCCTGCCCTGTGCTCTGCAACCGGACGAATCGCAAGAAATTGCGGCGGCGGCAGGACACGCGAACGCCATCATTCCAAGAATGGGAGGGTAAGTCAAGAAAAAAATAAAACATAATTTATTCCCAGGGTGCAAGACCAAAGTGAAACACGGTCGCCGCTCATCCCGTGCGAGCAGGTGTGGTGGTTTCCAGAATCGCCATTCGAGCGTTTGTTGTGGTGGTAAGAACTCAGAAGGATAAGCGGTCTGGATAGCTGAATCTTTTAGGAAATCGACCATATTTTAGAAACCCTTTAGACTTTATCGGACCTCAAGCGTCTGCCGGTTGCTTGTCGTTGGGCTTCGAAGTGTGTCGGGTGGTTTACGCCCCTTATCTCAGCCGGTTCTCGTCTCGGTGGGTCATTTGATATCCTGCTATCCTCGTTTTCGTTTCGCGTTTCGCTTGGGTTTCTTTTTTGCTGTGACATCGCGTTTCGCAGGTTTTTTCTCACCGGCTCGCTTTGGTTTGCCGCGTGCGGCCTTGAGCTTTCCCTTGGCGCGGGTGTTTCGACTGCTGTTACGTCCGGGTTTTTCTCTGCTTGGCTTTTTTCCGCGCAGCTTCTGCTTTGTCAGTGGTTCAGCCAGCCCCAGATCCAGCTTACGGAGCGGGACGTGGACCGCACTGATCGTGACCTTGAGCCGGTTGCCCACGCGTAGCCGGATGCCCGACACCTCGCCCAATACAGAGCCGGTCTTGGCGTCGATGTCCCACCAGTCCTCACCAAGTTGGTCGAAGTTCAACACGCCGTCGAGCAGGAAGCGGTCGAGCTTCACGTATACGCCCGCATTGGAAACGCCGCTCACCATGCCTTCAACAACCTCGCCGACGTGCTTTTCCAGCAACCGCAGAATCAAGACCTCTTTGAGTTCGCGCTCGGCCGCCTCCGCGGCTCGTTCCGTATCGCTACAGTGCCGTCCGAGCGCGACGAGTTCATCCACGGTGGCCGTATCCGGTTTTTGTTTCGAGCCGGATTTCTTCTTGGAGCGTTTCTGGCGTTTGTCGAAATCACCAGCGAGGTATTGATTGATCAGTCGGTGGATCGTCAGATCCGGGTAGCGACGAATTGGTGACGTGAAGTGGCAGTAATGCTCCGACGCGAGCGCGTAGTGCCCGACGAGCAGCGGTGAGTACTCGGCCCGTTGCATCGAACGCAGA
This sequence comes from Planctomycetota bacterium, assembly GCA_024278695.1. Taxonomy (GTDB): domain Bacteria; phylum Planctomycetota; class Phycisphaerae; order UBA1845; family UBA1845; genus JAJRSP01. The sequence goes on from JAJRSR010000185.1 coordinate 6,604, forward strand.
ATCGCAAAGTTGACCGCCTGAGATTCTTCGGTCCCGCCTGCTTTTCTCAGCAAGGTTTGTAGCGCGAATCGGTCGAGCATATCCGGAACCTCGTAGCCGAGCATCGAGACAAACTTCGCGAGCCCCTCGCCGGGTCGGTGTGTCGGGTCGTCGTGGATGCGCCGAAGGTACGGCGCGCCGGTCTCAAGCAGTAGCCGTGCCACGGCCTCGTTTGCCTCCACCATGAAC